>DBXD01000066.1:0-320 GCA_002309425.1 Cyanobacteria bacterium UBA1221 | reverse complement strand
GCAAAAGAAGATTTGCAGGGCAGGTTTATTGATACTTCCCGTGCAGGTTGGGATTTAGCAATGGGCGTAAGTGCTTATTCTTTAATTACTCTATGTAAGTATGCCGAACCGATTCTTAATGAGGGCGCATCCGTGTTCGCTCTGACATATTTGGGTTCAGAGTATGTAGTTGCAAATTATAATGTAATGGGTGTTGCAAAAGCGGCATTAGAATCTTCTATGAGATATTTGGCTGCAGATCTTGGTAAGAAGGGTGTAAGAGTCAATTGTATTTCTGCAGGTGCTGTTAAAACACTCGCAGCTAAAGGTATTTCAGGTTT
>DBXD01000077.1:24267-54256 GCA_002309425.1 Cyanobacteria bacterium UBA1221 | reverse complement strand
TTTTTTGCAAGTATATACATTTCAAGAATTATATTATTGACAATATCTTCAGAGTCCCCATCCAGACAAGAACCAATTGCCTCTTTTAGTGCAGGAGTGTTCTTTTTTATATTTTCTTTTGAAAACATGTCATAAACCGAATCGGCATCTAATTTCTGAGCAAGGTTCGACAGTTCTATAAAAATGTCAGCTACTGTTTCTCCATCCAAATCCATTTTTATGGCCATTTCTTCATATGGCACAAAATCAGCGGAATACCGGTATTTATTGCATACTTCCTCATTAGCTGTTATGTCACCCGACTTAATATGAGTACAAGTTATAAGACTCAAATCTATTGCTTGGTCATCGCTTAAACCAAGTTTGCGTTGAATTTGTTCATCATAATATGCGATCTCATTTGCGTATTCAAATATATCTTCGCTGTCAAATTCAGCAAGGCTTTTTTTACCGTATTCCTTTAAGAAATCAGATGTGAAACTTTTTAAGAAATCAATATCTTCTTTACCTAACCTGTATATTTTTGCAAGATAATCAATGAGGTGTTGATCTTCCTGCGTAATCGTTATGGCATCAACTTTTCCGCGAAAGTTCACCTGACAGCGACCAAGTAATTCTTTTAAAGGGTTACTGATTAAAAACGAATTTTTTGCCGAGTCGTTATTTTTTCCGTTTTTCGGACTGTTTTCGGGACGGTCGTTATTTGTACCGTTTAAGCCTGAAAAAAATATTTTGTTTACTTCCATACGCTTCCTGTTCTGATTTTATTAAAATCGCATAAATAAAACTGCTACTGTAGTCGCACTTTATTATAAAAATAATATCGGCTTATATTTCTGCAATCATTGTTTGGATGAGTTTATTCATCTTTTCTTCGTCAAATGGATTATTATCATTTGTTTGAATAATATGAATTATTTGTTTTTCTGCTCCTTGCGGAAGCTGATATTTGTCCGCAATCTGAAATGCGACTTCTTGCAGGGGCTTCCCGTCTTTATGAACTTGGGTATTTGTTTTTCTGGAGTTAATAAGCTCAAGGAGCTCTTCGCTAATGTCAAGGTTATACATTTCTGATATATCTCCGGCAATAGCAAGGGTATTCATCCAATCCCGAGTAGATTCTGTCAATTCATTTGGGTTTATTCCGGTAATTCTTTCTTCGTGAGTTTTTCCGGCAAGGTTATATAATTCAAACATAATATTGTTCACGGCATCTGTTGAATCCTCTTTAAAAAATTCACCTAAAATTTCTTGTACTTGTGCCTTTCTGTCATCCAGATTCTCCTTCGAAAAAATATCAAAAATGGAGTCATAGTCATATTTATTTGCTAAATCTTTAAATTTATCAAACATCATATATCCCACTAGTATATCAATATCTAAATTTTTTGTTAATTCTAAAAAGGGTACGGTATCCCTTGTATATCTGAAAGATTTGTAAGCATCAGGGTCTGAACAGATATCACCTGAACAGATGTGTGTTGTAATCAACAAATCCAAATCCATTCCTTCAATATCTCCCAAGCCAAGTTTTTTGATTATCGTTTCGCAGTAACCTGCAATCTTGTTTTTGTATTCTATTGGGTCTTCACTATATAATTCAGATAAATTTTTTACGCCTTTTTCTTTCAGATAGTCCGCAGTATATTTTTGGATAAAATCAACATCTTCGGTATTAACTTTATAAATCTTACCAATCATGTCTATCATAGCTTTATCTTCTTTTGTAAGGGCTTTTTCTGCAGTTTTGCCACTGAAATTCACCTGACAGCGGCCCAGAATTTCTTTTAAGGGATTGCTGATTAATGCAGATTCTTTTTGTCCTGCGGTAACTGCTTTGCTATTTCGAGCAGCAGTGTTGTTTCCGTTTATATTATTTCCGTCAAAACTTTTTATTCCGTTAATTTCCATAAACCACCTTTTTCAATTATTTTAGTTTGCCTGTATTGATACAGAAAAATAAACACTACCACACATTATTATAAAAGTATTTTTTATCCGAAAAGTTGCCTAAATTTTCTGTAATATTAAAAATATGTTACATATCCAATTTAACCATGCCTTGTATCTTAGTCCGGACAGATGTGCCCAAATATAAATTTTATTGTATAATAGGTTCTATACTAAATGCAGAGGTAGAGTTATGTTTGATAATTTTTTGCATAAATATTTAACATCAAGGAATATTATTTTTTGTATCATTTCAATCTTATTTCTTATATTTTTGACAAAAATTTCGGAAGTTGCTATTTTATTTTTCGCATCTTTCGTTATTGCGTGTTCGCTTGACCCTGTGGTTGAAAAACTATCCAAAAAATTTAAAAGAAGTACGGCATGTGTTATAACAGTTCTTGGTGCAATATTGCTGGTAATAGCATTTTTTATTCCGATAATTATAATCGGCGGGAATGAAATAATTTCATTTGCGGATTCTTTTCCCGCGTATATAGAAAATATTAAAAACATTGTATTGGCTCCCGATTTTGTTTTGCACGGTCTTATTACTAGATTAGATATCGGTGATATGATTTCTTCCGCCTCTGTATTCAGTTCTAAATTAATTACCGATATACTGAATGTCGGAATAAACTTGGGTGCCGCTATAATTTATTTGATTGCCTCAATATTGATAATCTACTATTTTCTGGTGGACAGAGATATCGTAAGGGCGACTATTTTAAAACTGTTCCCAAAACAAATGCGGTTGAGAGCCGGGAAAATTGTACAAACAATAGCAGAGCGAAGCGGCGGTTATATTGTTGCGCAGCTGGTCACAATGTCGAGTGTCGGTATTGTTGTTACAATCGGATTACTGTTTCTGAAGAGCGAGTATGCGCTTTTATTGGGATTGATTTCTGCAGTATTGGATATAATTCCGGTAATCGGTCCGGCTATCGCTTTTATAATATGTATGATAGCAGTATTTAAGTCAGGTCCGGTTATCTTATTTTTTACCGCAGTAATATTTATAGTTGCGCAACTGGTAGAAAATAATTTTGTAAGACCTTATGTATTCGGGAAATTCCTGAATTTACATCCGCTTTTGATATACATGTTTATCTTTATTGCGGCAAAATACATCGGGGTCATCGGAGTTGTCTTTGCTCCTGCAATAGCTGCGACCGTTGCGGTTCTGATAGAAGAACTTTATATGAAGAGCCTGGAATAACAATTAGCGTACAATGTAAAGCTCTTGAAATCTTTATTGGAAATTGTTATACTGTAATTACTCTATGGGGTGTCTAATTTTGTTCCTACATTTTATTAAATAGGGAGAGTTGACTCTCATCGGTTGTGAAGTATACCCGCCGAATAAATGATTCGCCAGCGGGAAACGGATAAACCAAGGTCCTCACCCACCTGCGAGCCTAGCAGGTAACAAAATCACACCTCATAGGGTTTTTATGAGAGGGTGCGTATGGAGAAAATTTATACATATATTGTTTCTCATAATGAGAGATTGAAAGATATCCTTACCCAGTATTTGGCCGAATTTCCGCAATTGTCGGTTGTTGGTAATATTGAAGATTTGTCAACTCTTTATAACGAGGTTTCTTCTCTTAATGCATCAATACTGTTTACTGATATGGAATATGCGGATATATCGGTTACTTCAAAAATTTTTCAGGATTCCCCGAATTGCAGAATTATTGCGATAACAGAAAACCCGAATGTTAGTTTTATCGTCAATGCCGTACGTTCAGGGGTAAGAGAGATATTGGCCTACCCGTTAATCAGGTCGGAAGTTTCGGATGTTGTCGGGAGGGTTTTGACTTCTCTCAGTGCAAAAAATATCGAACAAAGCAAATGTAAAATGATTACTCTGTTTTCAAATAAAGGTGGTATCGGAAAAACCTCTATTGCCTCAAATCTTGCGTTGGAACTTGCGCAAATTACAAAAGAAAACGTTGCACTGATTGATTTAAATTTCCAGTTTGGGGATATAACGACATTCATGGATTTACATCCGACTTTTGATATTTCTTATATTTTTGACAACCTCAATAAACTGAATAAGGATTTTCTTTTGAGTTCCATGGAAAAGTATAAAAACACTTGTCTTTATGTTTTGGCCGACACTCCTTTTTTACGGAACGCAAAGACTATTTCGCCAAAACAAATAGCAAAATTTTTTGAAATATTAAAAGAAAGTTTCTCTTACGTTGTAATAGATACGGATGCTTCTTTTGATGCGAAAACCGTTACGACTTTGGATTATTCGGATATTGTATTTTTAGTGACTATTGTAAATCTGCCGGCACTGAGAAATTGTCAGAGGTGTTTGGAATTGTTTTCAAAACTAGGATATGATGATGATAAAGTCCAAATTTTGATAAACCGATTTATGGAAAATGATGAAATAACGCAGGATGATGTTGAAAAACTGTTAAAGAAAAAAGTTTACTGGAAGATACCGAACAATTATTTTGCACATATGGCAGCGATAAATAAAGGAGTATTGTTATCGGAGCTTAACCCCGAATCAAATGTAGCACAGAGTTATAAAGAATTGGCTATGCATGTTTCGGACAGCGTTTTCAGCACTGCCTTAATTAACAAATTTGTTCCCGATAGTGAAAAGAGATTGAGTAATATTTTGGAGATGTAATTTGGCACTAAGTGACAGAATAAAAAATTTTAATGAGAATATTTTGGTTGAAAATAAACCGGAGCCGTCTGACTTAATAAAGACAAACTCGGTATATACCGAGTTACATGAGGCTCTGTCCGCCAAAATCATGAATACCCCTGTCTGGTTTGAATATACGCATGCGGAAAGAGAAAATTTAATTTCAAATTTTATAAAGTCTTATGTTCACACTTCACCGTATCTTGCAAATATGCCTGAGTGTGAGTTGCATGAAATGCAGCAGACCCTTCTTAATACGGTTCTTGGTTTTGGTAAATTAGATTTGATACTTGCAAGGGAAAATGTTAAGACCGTATCAGTAAGTGTTCCTGATAAGATTATATGCACTTTAAAATCAGGTACGGTTGAATTTTCGGATGAATCGTTGAATGAACAGCAATATAATGATATTATTTCTGGATTAGTCCACTTGTCCGGGAAAAATGACTCTGTTATAAGATTTGAATTTAAGGATTATTTAATAACGATATTTACAAACCAATTATGTAATCCAAAACTTATTCTTGAAAAATTGCCGAAAGAAACTGTAGATTTTGACTATCTTGGAGTGCGAGGAATTATTAATGAGGATATCGCATCATTTTTAAAAGATTCAATATGCGGCGGAAAAAAAATACTTTTATCCTCAAATTCGGCTGAAGCAGCAGAACTTATCATTAATGCAATAGCCAACTCATTACCGCAGGAGAAAAACGGTATAATGTTTCTGAAAGATTCTGCATTTAAACCCGTCAATAGTAGTGTCAGTGTTTTTGATGTTTCAGATTTGTCAGTATCTGACAGGCATACCTTAATTGATAAATATCTGTTGTTTAGTCCGGAGTTTGTTATAAGTGCAACCGAAGATAATATATTAAATACATTAGTATTATCGTCTGTCCCTGATGAATTGGGTTGTATTTTGCCCGTAATAGCCGGGAATCCTGTTCTTGCAACTTCTGTTTATTCTGTTAATATTGCATCAATAAAGAATACGGCTGAAAAACTTGCAAAAGCTGAAGTCGCAAACTTTTTTGATTATATTGTGCAAATAGAAAACAATAACGGGGTTATTCGTATACAGTCAATAAATGACATCTATACGACAAAATCCGGTACTCCCGTTCTGAAAGAAATCTTAAAATATTATGATAAAGAATATTTGTATGAAAAAGAAAATCTTATTATGAACAAACCGGTGCAAAAAAAGAGTGTTGAAACAAAAAAGAGTAAAGCCGCAAATGCCTTTAGTTCAAGATTAAAAGACAAAAAATAAATCAAATAAATTTTATAATTATGTATACTCTGCCAGCCAATATTCGGCCTGAAAATTATATGAAAACATATTTGCAGTAAATTTATTTGTGTGTTACTATAAGACCTGTAAGGGAGGCTGATAATTCTATGGAGCATTGGTTGTATAAGTTTTCATTGTTCGGGAATTACTATACGGTAAATCTTGATACAATCGTTACTATGTGGACAACTATGCTTATCTTAATAGTTATTTCTCTTATTACTACAAGAAATTTAAAACTTGTTCCGGGCAAATTGCAATATGTCGGTGAAGGAATAATAAAATACTTTAATGATATCGCAAAATCGAGTATGGGTAATGAGAATGCTCAAAAGCATATTGCGATTATACTGACATTATTTATGTTTATTCTGACGGCAAATTTATTCGGACAACTACCGCTAAAACTAATTCACTTATCGTCAGGAGAACTTGCTTCTCCAAACAACGATATAAATATGACGGCTGCAATGGCTATTGTTGTTTCAGTGTATTATGTTTTCCTCGGGATAAAAAAGAACGGTTTTAAATTCTTTTTTAAAGGGTTTAGTATTGACGGAATAATTATTACTCTGGTAGATTTTTTAGAACTCATAATACGCCCGTTTTCATTAGCATTGCGACTTTTCGCAAATATTTTTGCGGGGGAACTTTTGGTTTCGACATTTCTGGGATTATGCTCTCTGGTTTTGCCGTTACCGTTTATGTTATTTGAACTGTTTGTGGCGTTTATTCAGGCAATGGTGTTTACATTGTTGTCTGCTACATATATATCAATGGCAACACAAGAAGAATAAAAAAATAAGGAGAAAATTATGGCAATTGAACAATCAATGGAATTTGCAAAACTCGGAGCAGGTATTGCGGTCGGGTTTGCTGCAATAGGTGCAGGCTTAGGTCTTGGTATTGCAACAAAAGGTGTTTTGGATGCAATCGCAAGACAGCCTGAAATAAAAGGAGAAGCTTTTAAAAACTTCATTATCGGTGCAGGTATGGCTGAAGCAACTGCTATTTATGCGTTAGTTGTTGCGTTGTTGCTTGTTTATGTAAAATAGGTCGCAGTGAATGATTGAGTTTAATGCTACGTTTATTGTATCGATAGTAAGTTTTGTTGTTTTTATTTTTATCATGAATCTTATATTCTACAAGCCGGTCTTGTCAATCATTAGGAAGCGTGAGGAATATATAATTGATAACAATAATGAGGCAAAGTCCTTAACCCTACGGACGAATGAAGCACTTCAAGAGATTGAGAGTGCGGTTTCTCAGGAAAAGGCACTTTGCTCCAAAAATGCAGCAATGTCTATTGAAAAATTAAGGCAGAATGCTCAGGACAGAATTAATACAAACAGAATCGCTGCCAATAAAAAAATATCAGACGGTAAAAGCGTTATAAGCGAAGAAGAAGCCGCTGTTGCCGAAGAAATCGACCGAGAACATGTAGAAGGTCTGTCTGATTTTTTGTTTGAAGAAATAATTAAAGGTAAATTGTAGTGGAGCAGGTTGTATCTTTTATAAAATATCTTTTGAGTTCAAACTTCATAAATTTTATATTTATGGTAGTAATTTTGCTCTGGATTTCAAAGAAAATGAACCTGGCGACATTGATTAATCAGGGAATAACCAAAACCGAAGAGGAAATTAATAATTCTGTCAGCGAAAGAGAAGATGCCGGCAAAAAGTTCTGTGAAATTCAAAAGGAAGCTGACAATTTACCGCAAAAATTAAAGCAGATAAATGATGAAATAAGCTCAAATATAAAGATGTTTCAGGAAACTTTAGATAAAGATACGGACAGTATAGTTGATTCGATTAAAAAAAATATTGACAAGTCGCTTATGTCTGAGGAAAAACGCGTATCTTCCGAATTGATGTCAAAAACGGTTATAAAGACCGTTGAGCAGGCCAAAAACAAAATAGTGCAGGAGCTCGAAAAAGATAGCGATCTTCAGTCAAAATTTGTGGATATGAGTATAAGCGAACTGGAGAGGATTGAATTATGACAGAAGTCAGTATAATTTCAAAAACCTCCGTAATATATGCAAATGCTCTGTATGATGCTGCACAGGAACAAAACATCACCGATAAAATCGGTAAACAACTTACTGATGTTTGCGAGATATATGAGTCTTCTTCAGAATTGCGAGGTGTAATTTGTAGTCCTGTCGTTGCGGTAACTAAAAAATTTGAAATAGTTGATGATATTTTTAAAAATATTTGTGATAAAACCCTTTTAAATTTTATAAAGCTCTTAATAGAAAAAGACCGGTTTTCTGAAATAAATGCTATTACAAAAGCATATTATGATTTATGCAACAAAAAATTAAATATAAAAAAGGTTGATGTAGTTTCTTCGTGTGAACTTGACAGTAATAAAAAAGATACAATAAAAAATTTGTTAAATAAAAAGCTTAATGCGGATGTCAATATTGAGTGGCATACGGATAAAAGTATAATTGCAGGACTTGTATTCAAGTATGATGACAAGGTTGTAGATACAAGCCTGCGAACAAAATTGAATAATATAAGTAAAAATTTATTGAGGTAGAAAAATGGCACTAATAAAACCTGATGAAATCAGTTCTATAATTAAAAACAAGATAGAAAATTATGAATCAGTAACGGAAATTTCCGGTATCGGTACAGTTCTTGATGTAGGTGACGGTATTGCCAGAATTTACGGTCTGAGAAATGTTATGGCAAGTGAACTCGTTGTTTTTGATGACGGAAAAGATACTCTCGGAATTACAATGAACCTGGATGAAGATAATGTCGGAGTGGTAATTCTTGGTGATTATACAGCAATAAAAGAGGGTATGATTGTAAAAACTACCGGCAGAATTGCCTCTGTCCCGGTAGGAGATGGTCTTATCGGAAGGATTGTTGATCCGACAGGTAAACCCCTTGACGGAAAAGGGGAATATCATTACGAAAAGACAAGACCCGTTGAAAGAGTTGCACCGGGAATCGTTACAAGAAAATCCGTATGCCAGCCGCTACAAACAGGATTGACCGCTATTGATGCCCTGACTCCGATTGGTAGAGGACAACGTGAACTTATTATCGGGGACAGGCAGACGGGAAAAACTGCTATTGCCATTGACACTATTATAAACCAGAAAGGGCAAAACGTAATTTGTATATATGTAGCAATAGGCCAGAAGGCATCAACGGTAGCTCAAATCGCCAAAACTCTTGAAAAATACGGTGCAATGGATTATTCAATAATTGTTTCCGCAACGGCAAATGTATCAGCTCCGCTTCAGTATATAGCACCATTTGCAGGCGTTACGATTGGTGAAGAGTTTATGGAGCAAGGTAAAGACGTATTAATAATTTATGATGACCTGAGTAAACATGCTCAGGCATACAGGGCGATGAGTTTACTTTTAAAAAGACCTCCGGGGCGTGAAGCATATCCGGGTGATGTATTTTATCTCCATTCGAGATTGCTGGAACGGGCGGTAAAATTAAATGATTCATTAGGCGGCGGAAGTATAACAGCATTACCGATTATTGAAACTCAGGCGGGAGATGTATCCGCATATATTCCGACAAACGTTATTTCTATCACGGACGGGCAAATCTTCCTCGAATCGGATTATTTTAATGCAGGTATAAGGCCGGCTATTAACGCAGGAATTTCTGTTTCCCGTGTAGGCGGTGCGGCGCAGACTAAAGGGATAAAGCAGGTTGCGGGAAAATTAAGGCTCGACCTTGCTCAATATAGAGAACTTGCAGCCTTTGCTCAATTTGCTTCAGACCTTGATCAGGCTACAAAAAACCAACTGCTGAGAGGGGAAAAATTGACGGAAGTCCTGAAGCAACCTCAGTATAAGCCCCTCAGTGTAGCGGCACAGGTAATCATATTATATGCAGCAAATGAGGGATTCTTAGATGATATAGCAAACTCAGATATACAAAAATTTAAAAATGAATTTTTTGTATATGCAGAGGGCAAATTAACGGCTTTATTTGAAAAATTAAATTCGGGTTCAGCGTTATCTGATGAGGATAAGAATTTATTGAATAATGTAATTAACGAGTTTAAGACAACTTTTAAATAATTGAGATATTTATGGCAAATTTAAAAAACATAAAAAACAGAATACAGAGTGTCCAAAGTACAAAAAAAATCACCCGTGCAATGAAAATGGTGGCATCTGCAAAGGTAAAAAAGGCTGAGATGACAGTTAAAGCCTCTCGTCCTTTTACGGCAACGTTAAATGATACTTTTAAAAAGATGCTTTCGTATGTGTCTGAGTATAGTTCAAGTACGCTGAAAATAAAATCTCCTATTGATAATTATCCGGAGCTGTTAAAAATTCGTGAGATTAAGGCGGTAGGTATTCTTGTTAATACGTCAAACAAAGGTTTGGCAGGAGCGTATAATACAAATATAATAAGGAAAACCGCAGAAGTCGTAAAAGAATACACAAAATCAGGAATAAAGTCTTACCTGTTTATAATCGGACAAAAGGGTATCAATTCTCTTCCACGCAAATTGGACGGATGTAATTATGAAATAGTAAAAACCTATATATCAATAGCGAATAAGCCTACTCCTGAGGACTCTAAAAAAGTTACGGAAGATTTAGCCGAAATGTTTGTAAACAAAAAAATTGATAAAATAGAAGTTATTACAACAAGATTTAAAAATATGATGAGTTATTTTGTTGAGTCCTGGGTTGTCCTTCCGCTTAAAACCTTAACAGAGGATTATGACAGATTACACGACGGAGTTCTTGAACCCATGATGCTTTTCGAACCGGATAAACATCATATTTTGCAAAAGGTTGTACCGATGTATATTACTAATGTGATTTATCAGGCACTGTTGGAGGCTCAGGCAAGTGAGCTTGCATCAAGAATGACCGCAATGTCAGCGGCATCAACGAACGCAGAAAAAATGATTTCAAAGCTTTCGCTGGAATACAACAAGCTAAGACAAGCTGCAATAACAAACGAAATAGTTGAAGTAGTTGCAGGCGCTAATGCCCAAATGAACTGATTACAATTATCGTTGTTTTATTTCTGTTATGCTTGCGGGGCAAAATACATTGTAACGTTTCTGCCTTCAAGCATAGGCTTCTTTTCCAGTAAAATCGGTTCTTCTTTTAAATCTTCTATAAACCTGTTAGCGAGGTCAAAAGCCAAGCTTGAATGCTGCATTTCTCTTCCTCTCAGCATTACAACGACTTTCACCTTATTGCCCTGAGAAATAAACTTTTTAATACTCTTAATCCTGACCAAATAGTCATGAGTATCTATTTTATACCTGATTTTAATTTCTTTTATATCAACGGTATGCTGCTTTTTCTTGGCTTCTTTTGCTTTTTTTTCAAGTTCATACCGATACTTGCCGTAGTTTAAAATTTTTGCGACAGGCGGAGCCTGATTAGGACTTATAACTACTAAATCCAAATCGTCTTCGTATGCCATTTTTAAAGCTTTTTGTGTTTCAACTATACCTACGTTCTGACCATCCTTATCAATCAACCGTACTTCTTTTGAGCGAATTTTTTCATTTAACAAAACTGCATCTTTGTCTTTTGTTCGTGTATCGTTTGCTATTGTTGTATCTCCTATGTTATTTCACATTTTTTATACTACCACAATGTATTCATTTTGGCTAGTTTTTAAATATTTTTAGTATTTATTGTAACAAAATATTAAGTGCTAAAAACCTTTATTTATAGGGTCTTAAAATATATCTATCGTATATACTATAAAAACGTTAAAGTTTTTGCGTTTTATGCCGTAAATAATCATGTACAAACAAATAATATTACATAGGAGTATGAATTTATGGAAACATTTATCCCTAACCAGGCAGCTGGACTGGATTTTCTCGTGGCCGCCGAAGAACTAAGAAGAGATGAGGTAGAAGATTCAATTACATCAATTTCAATGCCATTACAAAAATTATTTGATGAAATTGTTTCCTTTATTTCAATTAGTGATTTTGAGTAATTATTAAACAAGTTTAAAATCTCCGCTCTAAGCGGAGATTTTTGTGTGTATAAATATTAAATTATTACTAAATTTAGATAGTGGAATATATACAAATTCTTATTCTTGTATTAAGATGTATTCATTACAAGAGAGGGACAAGTATATGAAACGATATTGGGTATTACTTCTTGGACTTATAGTTTTTGCTCAGCCGGTATTTGCCGATTTTAAAGAGCATTTTGATCTTGGAACGCAGTATTTATCAAATTATCAGTATTCTAATGCAATTTCCGAATTTAAGAGTGCATTACATATAAATTACAAAGACAATTCTGCAAGAATTCAGATTATAAATGCGTATTTGGCAAGAGGAACACACTTTGCAAACAGTGAAAAGAATTGGGCAAAAGCTGCGGACGATTACAGAAGTGCATTGTTCTATATGCAAATATACCCGGATAAAGAAAAAGCTCAGATTGCTTCAATATACGATCAGGTAAATCAGAATCTTAACACCTGTTTAAATATGCTCAAATTTGACAGAAGTCCCGTATCAAGATATGCAAAGGCAAAGGAACTCAGAGCGGACGGTAATTTTTCCGCCGCAGCATACGAATTTAGCCAGTCATTAGGCGAAAAATCTCAGATAAAAGATTCATATCAGCAAATTGGTGATGTTCTGAAAATATTAGGTAATGAAGCGAAGGCAGCGGAATATTACAGAAAAGCAATTTCGGTTGACCCGACTGATATAACTCTCAGACTGACTTATGCGAATTTACTTGACAAATTGGGTTCTGAGGATGCCGCTGTTGAAGAATATAACTACATTTTAACAAAAAGCGGAACCAATAAAGAGGTTATTCTTGCCCTTGAAAAAATTTACAAGAGAAAGTTGGACTTAAATCCAAATGATGCTGACTTAAATGCAAATTTGGGCGCAATTCTTCAGAAGCAGGAAAAGTATGACGAAGCTCTCGAGCATTACAAGAAAGCTGAGCAGCTGAGTCCGTCAAATATTACAACAAGAATAAATGTCGGAACTTTGTACCAGCAAAAAGGTGATTATAAGACTGCAATTATTGCATATGATTCTGTTCTTATACTCGAGCCTGATAATATTAATGCTAATTTGTACAAGGCTCAATGTAAGGCTGCTCTCGGTGATGACAAGACGGCTCAGGATTTGTATAAAAAAGTCTTATCATTAGATCCCGGAAATAATATAGCGGTTCAGGAGATGTTCAATTCAGCAAAAAATACGTTATCCGTTAAAGCATTTATTGATTATGTTGAAAAGAACTCAAACGGTATAGATACGGTAGCTGTCTTATATCCGTATGCTCTTGACTTACATAAGTCGGAAAAATTCCAGGACGCTATTACTGTATATGAATACCTGATAGAAAAGGGTAAAGATACAACGGGCGAAATGGCTTTAAATTTGGCGATAGCAACATCTCAATTAAAAAATTATGATGAAGCTATGAATATTTTGGTGTCTGCGCAGAAAAAATTCCCGGATAATACCCTGATAAAATCAGCAATATCAGATATTACCGAGACAATCAGGAACAATACTTTGGATAATGCTGCAGAATTATATAAGAATAAAGAATACAAAAAGGCTATTGAGGAATACCTGAAAATTGATCCCCCGACAGCGGATATGATGCTGACCATTGCATCTGCATATCAAAATTTGGGTGATAATACAAATGCTTTGATATACTATAAAAATGCGTTGCAGTTAAAACCGGATAATGCGGATATTGCATACTACATAGCCTCAATATACGCAGAAACTGAGGACTATGACAGCGCAGAAGCCTATGCGCAAAAGGCTTTAATTATTAACAAAGACCACAGGGATTCTATTGCTTTGCTAAAAGAAATAAAAGAGCAAAACAGCTCAAAGCTGCTGGAGGCCGCGGTGCAACTATTTGACGAGCAGAAATATGAGCAGAGTTTACCGTTGTTAAGTCAGTTAATTTCAGATGAACCGAAGAATGCTTATGCCCTTTATTACAGGGGTATGGTTTATGATGCGCAACAAAAATATAATGATGCTATCAATGACTATAAAAAGGCTTTATCCATAAATCCTGACGAGTTAAAGGTTGCCAATTACTTGATAGCGGTTGATTATGACAATATGGAAAAATATAAAGAAGCATATACATATTATGACAAATATGCTTCGCTTGATGTCCCCGACGACGAGTACAAAACCTATTCTGTTGACAGGTCAAAGGAATTAAAAAATTATGTCGAGCAAACAACAAAACCTGTGTCAAACAAACAATAGAGAGGTTGTACGGGAGCTTATCAGGAGCAAAGTGTCGCTTGCGCCTATGGCGGGAATTACCGATTATGTGATGCGCTCTCTTATTCGTACATATGCTCCGACTGCCTTATTGACAACAGAGATGATAAGTTCGGAGTATCTTGCTCAGGCAAGGGAGTCTGTTATTACAAAGATTGATGAAAATCAACATCCGATAAACTTTCAGATTAGCGGTCATAAGCCGCACTTGATGAAAGCGGCGGCAGAACAGTTGAACCCATTAGCAGATATGATTGATATTAATATGGGCTGTCCCGTTAATAAGGTTGTAAAAGGACAGGACGGCTGTTCACTGATGAGAACCCCCAAATTGGCGGCTGATTTGGTAAAGGCGGTTAAGGAAGGAACGGATAAGCCTGTGAGTGTAAAATTCCGACTGGGGTATACAACAGATGAGATGAACTATGTTGAATTTGGTCAGCAAATGCAGGAGGCAGGCGCAGATTTTATAACCGTTCACGGAAGAACAAGAGCCCAAATGTACTCGGGAAAAGCAGACTGGAAAGCAATTAAACTTTTAAAAGAAAACGTTGATGTCCCGGTTTTTGCAAACGGTGATATTTGTTCTGTTGAAGATGCAATAAATTGTATTGAACAATCTAACGCAGACGGGGTTGCTGTTGGCAGGGCGGCAATGGGTGACCCGACTCTTATCGGCAGAATTGCTCATTATTTTTCTTCCGGTGAAATAATACCGCCGCCGACATTAGGCGAAAAAATAGAAATTTTAAAAACACATCTTAATGAAGAGGTAAAACTGAGAGGGGAAAGTGTTGGTATAAAATTTGTCAGGAAATTTTACTCATTTTACATTTCAGGAGTTAAAAATGCCTCAAAGTACCGTTCTGTTCTTGTAACGGAAGATAATTACTCATGTCTTATAAATTATTTAGATGAAATAAAAAAAATACAAATCTAATAGTATTGTTAAATTTTGTTACTTATCTCTTACGTGCAGGCAAAAAATTTTTTGTTCATATTTTAATCAATTAGAATAATAATTAGGCCTAAAATAATATGAATATTTCCCTTGTTTCAAACTGCAATCTTTCTTTTAAATCAGGTAACCCTCCCATTCAGTACAGGGTACGACCTTTTGTTGACAAAGGGAACAATGTTGAACTCCAAATGTGTGCAGATGAACCGTCAGAAGAAAAACCATCAATAGCATTCTACGATAAGGAAGGTAATCTGCTTGGTCCGCTTAATGCAAAATATTATTACCCGATGCCGGCAAGAGAAAATACAAACTATACGTTAGTAACAAGTGACGGCAGAACAAATTATACCTGCTACGGAGAAATGATGATGGATAATGCAACAGATGCAATCCGATTAAAACATAATCTTCCGGCTATTATGGGGGCCAAAGAAGGCAAAGTCATAGGGCAAATCATAACCGGAATTAGTACGAATCTCCCACACGGCTTGGATAAAATAACAAAACCGACTATTATTATTACAAACGACCAATTAATATAC
Organism: Cyanobacteria bacterium UBA1221; assembly: GCA_002309425.1. Taxonomy (GTDB): domain Bacteria; phylum Cyanobacteriota; class Vampirovibrionia; order Gastranaerophilales; family Gastranaerophilaceae; genus UBA1221. The sequence continues at coordinate 38,545 of DBXD01000077.1, read as the reverse complement.
GGAATTGATAACCCGAATGTCGTAGGTATACTGGCATACCCTGAAAGTGCTGGAGGGTTTTCGCATATTAATTCTCTGTTGCACAACCTAACAGACATGTTTGGAATTGTTGTTAATCCTGCAAATATACACGAACTGGAAAAATTGAATGGCAAAAATGTAGAACTGGAATTAAAAGACGGGAATTTATATTTTAAAGAAACAGAGGAAGAAGGTAAACCCAGAGATGTTTCTCCCATAAAAGTACCGCAATTAAAATACTGCGACAGAGTGCTATCTTCAGAAGAATGTACTCCTGATGTAATCGGAGGAAAAGCCGTAAATTTGCACAGGCTGGAAGTAATGGCAAAGGAAGGTAAAATTGATGCGATTATACCTAAATTTATGGCACTACCGCCCGGGTATTTAAAAGAATTTAACATAGATGAATGGGCACAGGCATGTCAGAGGGGAGATGATGAAACGTCCGAAAAGATATCTGATAATTTTCATAAGTATTATGTAAGGGAAGGAAAGTTAGCTGAACTGCTCGATATATTAAAAGCCAACGGAATTGGGAAAAACGGGTTGATGGTACGCTCCTGCTTTAATGACGAAGACAGACCCAATTTATCAAATGCCGGAGTTTACTATAGTTTTGCATTGCCGGCAAAGTACCTAGATGTTCCGGGCTTATATGATTGCATTTCACAGGTTGTAGGCTCAAAATATACGCAAAGCGGTAACTCGATAAGAAAATATTATGGTATTCCTGACAAAGATGTTCAGCCGGGTGTTGTGCTGCAGGACAGAATTAGTACTCACAATTATTTTACTATTTATACCGATGACGGGAACGGAAACTTAAAAATAGATTTTCGTACAATAGCAACAGAGCAAAAAGACCCGATATTATGTCCGCATATATATACATACAACAAAGAAACAGGAAAATTAACATATCAGACCAAGCAGGTTAAAAGACGGGTTGGTGCAAACTTTGATGAAAAATGCAGATTAATCTATTCTGACCCCGTTGAAGTTGACCTGACAGGTGATAATGAATGGAATGCCAGATTAAAAAAGGCAATAGATAATGCACTTGCCGTTGAAAAAGAATTCGGCAGACCTCAGGATATAGAGGGCGGGTTTGATGATGAGGGCATACTCTACTTCTGGCAGTCAAGAAAAATAGTCGGACTTAACTAAAAGAAGATTTTTAAATTCTTATACCGTAACCAGTTTTTTTACTTCGTTGCGCTTTATTGAGTTCTTTGCGGTTTTAGGTAAAGAATCCCTCTGAATGATAATATTAACAGGCCTTTTATATGCGGTTAACTTCATCGCCATTTGCTTGATTTCCGCTCTCATAAATTTTTCCGCATCTTCATCGTTATATTTTTCATAAACACTGTCTTTTGGAACTATAACCGCCGTAACTTCTTCCGTACCGTCTTTGCTGCCGAATGTTCTTACATGACCAAAGACACAAACTTCTTTTACAAAAGGATTTTTCTCTAATAAAGCCTCAACTTCTTCAGGAAAAACTTTTTTACCGCCGGAAAGTACAATCATATTCTTTATTCTTCCGGTTATATAAAGATGTCCTTTTCTGATTTCTGCAATATCCCCCGTATGGAGCCAGCCGTCCTCTGTAATTACGTTTTTAGTTAATTCCGGCTGATTGTGATAACCTTTCATTACGGCGGGTCCCTTTACCAGCAATTCCCCTGTTTCTTTATCAATTTTTGCGGACAAACTTTTTAAAATACGTCCGACAGAAGCCATATCATGTCTGTTGTCGTAATTCATTGATACTACAGGGCTGCACTCGGATAATCCGTACCCTTGATATACTTTTATTCCTAATCGGTTAAAGAAGGTGCCGACACTTTTATCTAAAGGCGCGCCGCCTGACAGACAACCCCAAAAATGTCTGCCGAACTGGTTATGTATGTCTTTGAACATAAACCGTCTTACTCCCATAAACGGGACAAATTTTGCCAGATTATACTTTATATCAAACATAGTTTGTTTTAATTTAGACTTGCTTTTGATTTCAGATTCTATGGAACTTTTTAAAAGTTTTAAAAATGCAGGTACTACTATCATAAAATTGATTTGTTTTTCTCTCATAATAGCCAGAATGTCTTTTGGTTTCAGACTCAGTGCATAATATACAGAGTACCCTAAATTCAAAAATGTCGAAAAGCCGACAGTCATTTCAAATAAATGATTCATTGGCAAAATAGACAGCATTCTGCAATGCTTGTACGGTATAATTCTGTCCATTACAAATGCCAAATCCTCAAGCTGAGAAAATATATTGCTGTATGTTATCTCTACACCCTTTGGTGCTCCCGTTGTTCCTGATGTATAAATTATTAATGCAGTGGATTTTGAACCGACCCTGCGCCATTTTGCATCTTTTGTGTATGGTAATGTGTGGATGCTGGGTAATTCCTGGTTATATGAGGGTTCATCCATCACCAATATGTGTTTAATTGAATCAATATTTTCTTTTAATTCTTTTGCCGTATCAAGATAATGTTGTGAAACAAGCATTACTGTCGGTCTGCAGTCCGATAATATTGAAGTCAGTTCATATTTTGTCAGTTTTATATCAAGCGGTACTACTGTCATCCCTGATAGTGCCGCCGCAAATAAGCAAGCACCATACTCGGGTTTTGATTCCGACAAAATTGTTATTCTTTCACCTTTTTTTACATCCAGGGTCTCTATAAGATATGTCCCGAGTCTTCTGGATAAAACTCCGACACCTTTATAAGTAAACTCTTTCCATCCTAATGGGGTTTTTGTTCCGAGTGCAACTCTGTTACTGTAATCATTAGTTTTATCATCCAATAGGGAAAGTATATTTTTTCTCCTTAAACCCATTCCTGTTCACCCTCAATATCTCAATTTACCTTATTATAATACCGTTTACAGATTAAAAAGTCAAATTATACAAAAGGATAATCGTTTATAAATTGTTCGGCTTTCCTCCTCGTTGCACTCGGAGTCATACCTTTGCTCTTGCTACGCTGCTCGCAATAAACGGTACCGCTCACAATTAAAACGAAAACTGAACGTTTCCGTTTGTAATTGTTCGGCTTTCCTCCTCGTTGCACTCGGAGTCATACCTTTGCTCGCAGCTATAAAAAAAGCGGGTGATAAATTTCACCCGCACACAGTCATAGCAATTAAAACTGTTATTACTTAGCGATGCTTACATCGTCAAGCATGATTACCTTGATTTCTTCACCAGCTTTTGCATGGTAGTTCAAACCTTTTGTAATCAAACCTGTTGCTAAACCAACACCTGCACCAACAGGAGAACCGATAGCAATACCGGTACCTACTTTGTCAGGACTTGGTATGAAAGCAAAACCAACACCTGCACCTGTACCAACAGCACCGCCGGTTACTGTGCATAATGCTAATTTGCCGGCTGTCATCCAAGGACCTTCTTTCAACTCATAGTTTTTGTAGAAAGGTTTAGCGTTCATGCTAACAACTTGTCCTGAAGGAAGAACTGCCTTTGTAACTTGTGCATATACTCTTGCGTTCTTGTTGAACCATTTCGGATCAGTTACGCTGAGTACATTACCATAGAACTTAGTTCCAGCTGGGAACAACATTGTTCCTTCTTCTGTAGCTATATCTTCATTAGCAACGAATGTCAATGCATCTCCGTCTTGTGCTAATTCAGATTTGAATTTTTCATCAAATGCAACAAGCATTGCGTTACCTTCTTTGATAATGCTTCTCTTGTTAGTGATAACTACTTCATCATTAGGAGCTTTTCTAACTGCAGCTAAGTGCTCTGTTCCTAAAACTTTTTCCAATTCAGAACCGACAAACTGAGATTTAATCAAACCTGCTTTTAGTCTTAATCTGTAAAGAATTACAGCAGCTTCAGCTCTTGATAAAACGTCATTCGGTCTTAATTCTGACGGATTAGGATAATTTACATAAATACCATAGTTCAAAGTTTTTGCATATGCATTCTTTGCCCATGACGGAACTTCAGAGTAATCTGAGAAGTTCTTTAATAAAGATGTATCAGCCTTCATATCTTTTGTGATATGGCTTATTACAGATTGAGTTTCAGCTCTTGACATCAACTTTCCTGGTTTGAAAGTTCCGTCAGGATAGCCGTAAACTAAACCTAACTGCTGAGATCTTAATACATCTGCATAGTAAGAATCTGATGCGTTTACATCGCTAAATGTATTTTTGATTCTTACGTTAAGATTGTCGTTTGTCAAAACCTTTAATAAAGCTTGAACAAACTCAACTCTTGATACTGACCCTTCCGGATTGAATTTCTTTCCGGTAAGTGTCATAACGTTGTTGTCTACAACGTTGTTGATTTCCTTTGATGCCCAATAATTAGCAGAGACATCGGAAATGTTTGCAGCGAAAGTAGGAACAGTAGTGCTCATAGCAACTACCCCAGCCGCAAATAAACCAACTAATAGTTTTTTCATCTTCTACTACCTCTTTTTCTTTACTATCTACACTAGTAAAATTTTCTCTTCTTCTTGTAGTATATATTAGAAAATATTATTTGTAAAGTAATTTACATAAATTATTTTTTTTGTTTTGAAAATTGTGTAAATTTATGTAACAATATTTAGTTATGTTGAAATTAACTACTTTTTATATACTTTATATATATAAGAGAACATTAAATAAACACGAGAGAGAGAGAGTATTTATCCGTTTAAAAAGAGAGAGAAAATTCCTATTCCTAACCTTCCAAAACAAAGATTAAGCCCCAAATGGGGCCTTTATTTTTTTTATATGCTTTTTAAACTATTTCTCCGATTAAATACCAGGTTTTGCAACCTGTAATCTTTATGTTTAAAAATTCTCCTGTCAGGTCACTGTCAGACTGTATATGTACCAGTTTGTTATTGCGGGTGCGCCCCGTAATTATATTTGTTCCCTTGTGGTTTTCAAAACTTTCAACAAGAATTTCCATTTCTCTGCCTACGTATTTTTTATTTGATTTCAGGCAATTTTCTTTAACTTTATCGTTTAATCTTGCAAGACGTTTTGTTTTTTCTTCCTCGGGAATAAATTTATCAGTCCATTTTGCAGCTACTGTTTTCTCTCTGGGGGAATATGCTGCGGTGTTTGAATAATCGAGTTCAAACTCGTCTATTGCAGATAGAGTGTCCAAAAACTGCTCCTCTGTTTCGCCCGGAAAACCTGCAATAAAATCACTTGTGATTGTGACGTCAGGAATTGTGTTTCTGATTTTTTCAACAATTTTGCCGTAGGTTTCTCTGTCGTATCGGCGGTTCATTTTCTTCAAAACTTCCGTGTTGCCGGATTGCATCGGAATATGAAAATACTCGCAAACTTTATCCAGATTTTTTGCTGTTTCTATAAGTTCATCTGTAATATCCGTAGGATATGACGTCACAAACCGTATACGGAATTTTCCTTCAATGGCGTTTAATTCTTTCAGCAGGTCTGCCAATCTGTAATTTTTGTCTTTAAAGTCTTTTCCGTAACTGTCAACATTTTGCCCCAGAAGTGTAATTTCTTTAAAACCGGCTTTTAGCGCATCTTTTGCCTCTTTTATAATTAATTCCGGACTGCGGGAACGCTCTCTGCCTCTTGTGTATGGAACAATACAGTAAGTGCAGAAATTATTACAGCCTTCTGTGATTGGTATCCAGGCATTTACTGATTTAACTCTGTCAATTATGTAGTCTTTAGCTTTGTCGTCTTCCGTCGCGTTTGTTTCGGTACACTCACAAACTCTTTCCCCGTTATTAATCCTTTTAATAATTTCAGGCAGCGAATATATTTTATGTGTTCCGAGTACAAAATCTACATAAGGAGCTCTTTTAAAAACCTCGTTAGCTTTTTGCTGCGCAACACATCCGCAAATCCCGATTTTGATATTAGGTCGGGTTGATTTTTTCCATTTACCCCACAGTCCAAGTTGGCTGAATGCTTTATCTTCGCTTAACTGACGTATGGAACAGGTGTTTACCATCAATAAATCGGCATCCTTTGGCTTTTTTGTTTCGGTGTATCCGAAGTGTTCCAGCATCCCGAGCATTCTTTCCGTGTCGGATTTATTCATTTGGCAGCCCATAGTTTCAATATATACTTTCGGCATAGTTCAATTCCTCTTTATGTTATGCAAAAATTTTACCATAAAAAAACTCCCGAAATTATCTTCGGGAGTTTTTGTTTCTTGTCGATTATTAGAAGTTAAGACCTGCTTCACGGGCAGCATCTGCAAGAGCTGCAACACGTCCGTGGTACAAAAATCCGCCTCTGTCAAATACAACATCTTTTACGCCGGCTTTGAGAGCTTTTTTTGCAATTGCTTCTCCGACAACTTTTGCGGAATCAATATTACCGCCGTGAGCCAATTTCTCTCTCAAGTCTTTATCTATTGATGAAGCTGAAGCTAAAGTAACTTTGTTTACATCATCAATAATTTGAGCGTAAATATGTTTTGTACTTCTGTAAACGGCCAATCTCGGGCAATCAGGAGTCCCTGAAAGTTTAACTCTTATTGATTGGTGTCTTTTTTGTACCTGAGGTTTTCTTGCTTTTGTTTTAATCATTTTTTTCCCTTTCTACCCAAACCTTGTGATAACCTACATCAAAGGTCTATGCGGGCTTTTGTCATTTTAGATTACATTAAGTAATCAAGGTTTAATACTATTTATTACTTCTTACCGGCTTTACCAGCTTTACGTCTTACGTATTCGCCTTCGTATCTGATACCTTTGCCTTTATATACTTCAGGCGGGCGTTTTGCTCTGATAAATGCGGCAACGTCGCCAACGGTTTGTTTGTTAGAACCTTTTACCGTGATTTTTGTGTTAGCTTCAACAGTAATAGTAATTCCTGCCGGCGGTTCAACAATTACGGGATGAGAATAGCCTAATGCAAGATTAAGATTCTTCCCTTCCATGTTTGCACGGTAACCTACACCCTGAATTTCAAGGTTCTTTACAAAACCGTCTTTTACACCGTGAACTGCATTTGCTACCAATGTTCTTGATAAACCGTACAGTGCATCGGCTTCTCTTGAATCAACAACTTTTGTTAATACAACCTGGTTGTCTTTGATTTCAACTTTAATTTCAGAACGAACATTAACCGATTCTTCACCTAACGGTCCTTTTGCGGTAACTTTTTGTCCGTCTATTTTTACTTCGACTCCCTGCGGGATGTCAATTGGTTTTTTACCAATACGTGACATAGTGTTTCTCCTTATGGTATATAGTTACACTGCCAGACCTTTCTACCAATTACGCCTGACCTAATAAATCTACCACAGAGATAAATCTTTGTAAACAGGTTATTAATATTCGTAAACTTGAAGCTTAAAATGCCTTGCAACACAGAGGGCAAGTCGTATATTTGACCTGCCCTCCATAACCCGGTATTATTTATTGTCTAATTACTCTTTTATCTTGCATTTTGTGTATACTTTGCTTTCAACTGTTGCAGTTTCTTCTGGTTTGATTGAGCATTCTTTACTGCTTTGCGGGTATGTTTTGTTGCCGTTTGGCTTGTCTTTGTGAATTTTGTAGCAACCGACTTGACGCTTTTTGCCATTGAGTTTATACCTTTGGCGTACTTGCCAATTTTGTTCAGTGTATTCATAGTCTTTGCACCTGCACTTTGTCCTACGGTCTTTGTCGTTTTGCCTGATTCTTCGGTAGTTTTTCCTGCCGTATTTGCTGCCGTTCCTATGGTTGATGTGGTAATTCCGGCTACGTTAAGTGCTATTCCGAGTGCCAAAGTCCAAGGATTGGATTGCAGCGGTGTTGCGGTTGTTTGTTCTGTCTTTCCGAATCCGTCAGTTGTCTTACCTGTCATTTTTATAACTTTACCAGTGGTATCAACAGCTTGTCCTACCGTTGTTGTAACTTTTGCAACTGTATTATATGCCTTTGTGAGTTTCTCTTGTTTACTATTTTGCTTTTGTTCGGTTTTTATGTGCTTTTGAGCTTTACGGATGTTGTTTCTTCCGCGCTTTTCTATTTTTGCTAATCCTTTTTGTTGAGTCTTAAGTCTGCCTACTGTGCTTTCATATTGGTCAATCTTTGCATTCAGTGCATCATTTTGTTCTGCCCCATCGTTTTGTTCACCGCCCAGAGATACTCTGCTGTTAGCTCCTCTGGAAATGCCTGTATTGTTTGACTCTTCTCCTGCCAGTCCGAGATGGAATGCACTGTTTTGTCCGGAGCCGGTTCTGTCTCCAGCTGATAATCCTTCTATCTCTTTCATCATGTTATTAAGTTCAGTTTCGGTTTTTTGAATGTTTTTTTGCTCTTTCGCAATTTCTTTATTGTCATTCTCGACGGTTTTATTGTTCCTTTGAGCGGTTTTCCTTGCGGAAGCCTGCCTTTTCTCAACTGCTTTGCCGATTTTTTCGGCTTCACGGCCTGCTTTAAGCCCTTCTGATCTTTGACTTCCTGATTGTGTGTTGAGAGATTCCGATTGACTGGTTCCGCTCAGAGCTTTGCTAATCATTCCTGAGCCTTTGGACATCATGTTATTTGCTTTGCTTTTTGCTTGTTTAATTTCCTCTTTCGACATCTCCTTATCACCTGAGGGTGCTGAGCTTGCCGCAGGTGTAGAGTGTACCGTTGCGGCAGCGTGTGAACTTCTGTTCGCACTGACGCCCTGACTTTGTCCCTGATTTGCACTGAGTCTGTCCCAACGCATTGATGCGGTCATGCTTTGCTGTCCGGTACGGCCCTGAGGCCCATTGTTTTGTCGTACTCCGCCGGAGCCTTGTCCTCTTGTTCCGAAGATACTGCCGTTTTTACTCATCTTGTCTGGAGCAACCGTACCTTGTCCGCTATGCACTCCGACAGCCCCGTTTGCCGGACGTGTACCTTGTACATTTCCGGTATTCTGTTGATTGCCGTTTTGGCCGCCAACTTTTGCATTGCGGTTTTGTTGCGGGTTTATCAACCTAAATTTGCTGAAATCAATACCCATAGTTACTCTCTCTTTTTGTTCTTATATATATAAAATATTTATAGATTATATATTTGCGTGTGAGGGCGTCTTTTGTTACAAAAATTTACATAATTATTATTAAGAAGTAATTGCAAGATTATTTCTTGTTTAAGCAGTTTTTAAATCCGAATATTGTTGCCTGCATTTTTTTATTATAAAATTTATGTATGCGAAAATTAAGGTTGATTATCGGATATATAATATTAGTGCTAATTGCTCTAAGTATGCTGTACCCGTTTTTTATTATGCTGAATTTGTCTGTTGCAGATAATTCTGCAATTTATTCGCTGGCCGGCAATATATTTTATAGTGAATTAACATTCGATAATTATCGAAATGTGTTTTCTCAGATACCTTTGTCGAGATTCTTTTTTAATAGTTTTGTTGTTGCTGTTATAACTACGTTTGGACAGGTGCTTTTTGCTTCAATGGCGGGGTATGCTTTTGCAAGATTTAGTTTTAAGGGCAGAGATTTATTGTTTCTTATTATTTTAATAACGATGCTGATTCCTCCGCAGGTAAATATTATTCCGCTATTCTTTTTAATGAGGGAATTGCATTTAATCGATACTTATTCAGCATTAATTTTGCCCGGATTGTTTGGCGGATTTGGAGTGTTCTTGATGCGCCAGTATTTTTTGAATTACCCAAAAGATTTGGAGGATGCTGCAAAAATTGACGGTTGCAGTGTCTGGGGCGCGTTCTTCAAAATTGCGATTCCGTTGGCTTTGCCTGCAATTATGACTCTTGCTATATTTACATTTGTAACTACCTGGAACAGCTTTATGTGGCCGTTAATTGTTACAAATTCAGAGAGCATGCGGACTTTGCCGGTTGGCTTGGCTATATTTAAAGGAAGTTTTCGTGAACTTACGATGTGGGGCGATTTGCTGGCTTGTTCCGTTATTTGTACTGTTCCTGTAATAATTGTTTTTTTGCTCGGTAAAAAATATTTTATAAATGACATTATGCAGGGCGGAATAAAAGAATAGTTTTATAAGTTTTTATTTGTGATAAAATAAATTTATAAGAAAGGATTATTTATGCCCCAAAATTTTGAAATAGCCTTGTTATTGACATTTCTTGCAGGTTTGGCAACTGCAATAGGCTCCGTATTTGCATTTGTTGTTAAAAAGGACAATTTAAAATCTTTATCGGTGGGACTGGGCTTCTCTGCGGGGGTTATGATATTTCTTTCTTTTACGGATATTCTTCCGAGTGCGGAAAATATGCTCCGTATAAATTTTCCGAATAAGTGTAACTGGATTGTTTATTTCGGATTTATAATCGGTATTTTGATTGCGGTGCTGATTGACTATTTTATTCCCGATCATATTGATGAAAATAAATTTTTGCACCCTGATGTAATAAGTGCGGATAAAAGAATGCAGAGGGCAGGTCTGCTTACGGCAGTTGCTATATGTATTCATAATTTTCCGGAAGGGATGGCAACTTTTCTGACGGCTTCTCATGATTTGACTCTTGGTATATCCGTTGCGTTAGCTATTGCTATACATAATATTCCTGAGGGTATTGCCGTTGCTTTACCGATATATTATTCAACCGGTAAAAAAAGGTATGCAACTTTATATGCAGCCTTGTCGGGTATCAGTGAGCCTGTCGGGGCTGTAATCGGGATGATTTTACTTCACTTCTTTGTGCCGCAAATTATGATTGGTGTCGCGATGGCGGCTGTTGCAGGAATTATGATATATATATCTTTTGATACTTTATTGCCGTTGGCAAGAGAGTTCGGAAACTGGCACTTATCCATGGTCGGAATAATTTCGGGAATGATGTTTATTTGGGTTAGTTTGCTTTTAATGTCTTAGTTTATATAACTAAACAAATTTGCAGATTATTTTTGATAATGTAATAATTTATCTATGAATTGGATTTTTTATATATTAATTTTAATCTCTGTAGTTGCCGGAGTTGTTAACGGTAGACTGGAAGCTGTTGTAAATTCAATTTTGAGCGGAGCGGAGCTTTCCGTAAAGGTTGCTTTTTCACTCATAGGTATTATGGCTTTTTGGCTCGGTATGATGAAAATTGCAGAAAAAAGCGGGTTGATTGCTTTTATTTCCCGCTTAATTAAGCCGATAACAAAACTTTTATTCAGTGAAATTCCTGAAGATTCCCCTGCAATGGGGGATATTGCAATGAGTCTGTCGGCAAATGCTTTTGGCTTGTCCAATGCCGCAACTCCTATCGGAATTAAAGCTATGGAGGAAATGCAGGAGCATAATATTGATAAAAAATCCGCATCAAATGCTATGTGTATGTTTTTGGCTATGAATACCGCAGGTTTTCAGTTAATTCCCGCAACTGTTATTGCGGTTTTAGTCGGAATAGGATACAAGAATCCTGCGGTTATTATTGCGCCGACCCTTCTGGTAACTTCAATTGCTTTTGTTTCGGCGATAATTTTAGCTAAGATTTTTGAAAAATTTTGGGCAAAGCAAAAAGCGGAAAAGGAGAATAGCTGATGTTTCAGAAAATTATGGAGCTTATTTCTCTGTGGATTTTGCCCGTATTTATAATTTTTATTTTAACTATGGGTTTATGTAAAAAAGTGCCCATATATGAAGTTTTTACGGATGGAGCAAAAGACGGTTTTAAGGTTGCCGTCAATATTATACCGTATCTTGTTGCTATAATTGTTGCTATATCAATGCTTAGAGCATCCGGTGTAATTGAGTGGATTGCAACAGCTTTTTCTTCTGTATTTGCAATGTTTAATGTTCCGGCAGATGTTACCCCTATTATGATTGTTCGCTCGCTTTCAGGCTCTGCGGCGCTGGGTGTTTTTTCCGATATTGCAAACTCTCTCGGACCTGATAATTATGCAACGACACTAGCTGCTGTTATGGTAGGAAGCAGTGAAACAACGTTCTACGTATTGGCCGTTTATTTTGGCGCTGTCGGAATTTCAAAAATACGATATGCCCTTGTTGTGGGTTTGCTGGCTGATTTAATCGGTATAATTGCGGCAGTTGCTGTTTGTAATGCTATGTTTGCGTAAGCAGCTTGGTTGTATTCCCTGTCGGCATTTCGAACCAGCTTTGAGTCGTTTCTTCAGTTTCTTGTGTGACAACGGTTTTTACTAGTACTGCATAATTTATGTCGATACAATTTATATTTGATACCTGTTCCGGTTCAAAGTTCTGACCTCCGCAATTGTGACAAAATTTTTCCTGTGAAATAACTTTTCCTCCCTTGTATATTGCTTTGACTTTTATTCCGCAGCATTTGCATCTTGCAATATACCAGCGGTTTTCTATAAGTTCTCCGCAATCAGGACAGTACGCAAAATCTTCCTGCTGTGAAACTTTTGTATGTTTACATTCTCTTTTTTGTCTTAATAAATTTAGTATATCCATACTTTTTAATTAATGGAGATTTTAATTTAGTCAACATTTTATAATATGCAGGCAAGTACCATAAGTAGTATTGTTCCTATCTGCATAGCTGTCGCCATATTTTGTGCGAATTTGTTTGAATCATATTTGCCGGCACTTTTTTCCGCTTTATATGCGCTTGAAATTCTGTTTAACCTCGTTTGTGAATCATCGGAGGAAAATTCCGTTCCAAACATTGAACTTTCTATTCGGGCAAGTCTTTTTTCGGTAGAATCGTTGTTATATGCGTGATTGTATAGTTTCTTTTCTATTTGTGACATTGATACAGGTTTTGGCTGTGAAGATCTGTAATCATCATAAAATCTTTCGGCCTGTCTGTTCCTGTCATTATAGGCTTCATAATCAAAGCTGTTTGGAGAAACGTATTTATCAAGATAGTATTTTGTGTCGGCAGGTTCGACTAAATCATCATCGTAAAAAATGTTTGTGGATTGTGCAACTTTATTGTCCATAAAGCTTTGGGGCCTTAATTCTGCTTTTAGTCTTTCCGTTCTTGTATTTAAATCTTCATTATAGGTTTTCTTAAATACTTTTTGTTCAAGTCTGGTCAGTCGGTCTTTAATTTTTTCGCTTTTGTAAACCTGATTGAACATCTGTTTTTCCATCTCATCTATAACGGGATAACTCACATCTGACCTTTCCTGCATTTCTTCTTCGGCTATATAATCGGGGTATTCCGCAAAAGTATCTTCAACGGGCTCTATTTCATTACCTATTTCGTCAGCGGAAATATCCTTTGATAATTTGGCGAGCCTCTGTGTTTCTGTTCCCTTTTGGTTTTGTCCGTAAATTGTTTTTTCAAGACGCTCCAATCTGGTGAGATTGTTTTCGCCGTTATAAGTAAACCCGTATAGAGAATTTTCTATTTTATTGAGTGTTGTGGTGCTTGATTCAGCTGCGTAACTTGTTGAGCCTATTAATATAACAAATAAAGAAACTAAAACGAAATTTTTCATATTATTACTCCTTAGGTACAGAATAAATTTCGTTTAAATTATTTTCTATTGCTCTTGTTCGGAAAATTTTCCGCAAAAAATATGGTGCAAAATGTTTAAGTATTTTGCACTATAAAAATTTTTCTTAGCCTGAAAGCATTATATAAATGTATATTTCAGATTTGCATGTAAAAAGAACTCCGTTTAAGGAGTTCTTTTCTTGTTAGTTACATATGGAGGATAAATCCGCCTTTATCGGCGTTTTCTAACTTCTCGCCTTCGATTTTTGCCCGAAGGTTCTTTATATACTTATACACATAATCCCTCGGCAAATCTAATAAGACCGCTAAATCTTTAGCATAAACAACCTCGTTTTGGTGTTCCGAGAAATAGTCAAATACTTTCTGTTCTCTGTCGGTAAGTGCTTTCTTAAATACTACACGAACCTCATCTCTTAATGCGTTTCCTGTCGGTTTTGCGGAAACGACATCAGCAACAGCTTTTTTAGCTTTACTTGATTTAACGTTATTAATATTATTAGCCTTTGCTTTGTTATTGCTGTCTGCTCTTTTTTCAGTCTTAACAATCGGAGTATTGTCCGATATTTTAGCAGTTTTTGCAGACTTTTTATCAGTATCATTTTCACTCAGACTCAATTTAAGCTTTGCGATTGAGAAAGGTGAAGGGTTGATTTCCTGCTCTCTGTCAAAGGCTCTTTGAGCTATTGTTGTAATTCTTTCAGTTCTCGGCTGAACCCAATCGGTAGACATAGAAGATACTCTTTGACCGTGCAGAACAATATCAGCTAAGTCATTCGTATGTTTGTCACCGGCTACTTTCTTCCCTAATCTGGCAGCGTATTCCTCTAAAGTAATTTTTTCTAATGAGCTTCTCCATTGTTTAATCTCTTCTTTGCTCAGA
>DBXD01000077.1:23014-24196 GCA_002309425.1 Cyanobacteria bacterium UBA1221 | reverse complement strand
CAAAAAGTTCAAAATGTTTCATAACGTAAATTTTTGTCAAGAAAGGTAACAATTTTTAAATGAACAATTGATAGTGGAATTTCTTTATAAGGTCGCAGGGGAATATGGGAATAGGGTAATAAGTTCTTATCGGAGTTTCGTAGTGCTATGTTTTAATCTAATAAGCCTATTCTGAGACATGTATTAAGCTTTGACTACTCTTCTTCTGTTTTGAATCCGAGTTCTTTGGCTTTTTGAAGATATTCCTCTGCTTTTTGGGACTGATTCAGTTCTTTGTACACTTCAGATAGTCCTGCATATGCCTCTTTAAAATTATTATCCAATTCAATAGCTTTATTAAAATCTTCAATTGCCCTGTCATAATTTTGGAGGTCAAAATAAGTAACCCCACGGTTGTAATATGCAAGTGCATAATCATTATCCCGTTCAATTGCTCTGCTGTAGTCTTCAATAGCCTTGTCGTATATTTTGAGCTCGTGGTATGCATTTCCACGGTTGTAATATGCAAGTGCATCATTATTATTCAATTCAATCGCTTTATTGAAGTCATCAATAGCCTTGTCATAATTTTTGAGTTCTAAATATATACCCCCACGGTTGTTATATACATCTGTATAATTCTTATCCAGATCAATTGCTCTACTATAGTCATCAATAGCTTTGTCATAATTTTTTAGTTCTAAATAAGTAACCCCACGGTTATTATATGCATCTGCATAATTCTTATCCAGATCAATTGTTCTACTATAGTCATCAATAGCTTTGTCATAATTTTTGAGCTTGCTATATGCAATCCCACGTTTGAAGTATGCATCTGCATCATTATTATCCAGTTCAATTGCTTTATTATAGTCATCAATAGCTTTGTCATGGTTACCAAGAGCGTAATCTATTTGTCCTTTTACCTCCCATAATTCAAATATATTCGGGTAAACATCCAGTGCATCGACGGCCTCTTGCAGTGCTTTTGTATATTGCCCTTTATTATAATATTTCCCAATTTTATTATATAATTTCAAAAACTTTTTTTCTTCATTATTTTTCTTAAACCAACCAAACATAATTTCCTCCTGCATGATGTATATTCTAGCTGTAGTTGTATCCTTTGTAAAGTATTTATTCCTGTTTCTTAAACTTATCCCATCTGTAATGGTATTCTTTTTCCTTTTCTGCGGCTTCACG
>DBXD01000077.1:20211-22954 GCA_002309425.1 Cyanobacteria bacterium UBA1221 | reverse complement strand
CATTTTTTGTTTAATCTTATACGGATATGTTTCGTTCCCCTCTAACTTCCCGTTGTGAATTTCTGATATAACGTCATCTATGTATTTTTGCATATAATTTGGAATTTTTGGGAACCGTTTTATGTACCAGGCAAGGGGCATATTTTCTCTGTACCTGTTACCGCTTGCGGTTGTCCATAAGAAATTCCCGATAGTATTCAAACCGCCGAGCGACTGGGGAATGACGTGTTCTATTGAACCCGTTGATGCAATAAAAATACGTCTTACGGCTTCTGTTTGAGTTCTGGATGAATACTTAACAACAAAAGCGTTTTTACTGCTTCCTGATGTCGGGAGAAAAAGTGCTTTATTTTTTATATCGCCAAATATTTCAACTTCGTTTTCTTTCGGGACAATTTCTTCTAAAGAACTCAAAAAAGTTTTTCTTTTAAAAGTATCTTTTTTGCTGTCGTTTAATATTAATAATCTGCATTGTGTCGTTTTTTCTCTTAGTTTTAAAGCCGTTGTCGGTGAAAGTTTGCAGGACAGTTTGTCAACTTCATCGAGAACGCAAAATTCTTCCAATTTAAGTCTTGTGAGGCAATTCATATATAGCATTTGCAGACAATTCTGAAGATTATCGTTCGGATTTAGTTCCGCAAAATCTTTAAATATTGCATAAACTGATTTTTCGGTAGGTAAAAGGTTGCTTGCGTATTCCGACAGTAAATCAACGCAATCCTCAGCAGTTTTACAGTTTGCAAGACCTTTTTCAAAAGGTTTTGTTGCAGTTCCGGGGATAATTTTTATCCCTGTATAAGGGCAGGTTATATTTCTTAATCGGCGCAGAGGTTTGCCTGCCGAGGTTGAGCCCTCGTAGGGAATGTCATAGTATAGTTTCAGATAATTTTCTTCGGTAATTTTAGGATTTTTTTTCATACGCATTAAAATACAGAAATAAAGTTACATATATATTATAACATTTATTTTAGGCGCCCGCAATGCAGTTTAGAGAAACTAATTTTTATAAACAGGAATTTCAGAGAAAAGACAGTGCAGACTCGCATCATTTCCTTCCAGAAGGTTCTGCATAAATTGTTTTTTCCCTCCTACAAAATGAACGTCTTCTTCTTTAATTATCCCTTTTAGACTGTCTTTAAACATCTTTTCAAAACTAAAGCCTATTTTCTCTTCAATTTCCGGTGTTATTCCGAGTTTTTTATCAAGATTGGATTTGCCTGCCAGGTAAACCATTGAACCGTCCTGCCTCTCGTGTACAATAGCATTCATGTAATTTAAGGCATATTTTATACTGTTTGCTTTGTATTTTGCAGGGTATTCCATAGAATATGCATCCGGCAGCTCTATATTGCCGGGAACTTTTATCACGTCAAAATGATTATATTTTAGATCTTGTGACAGGGCTTTGTACCGCTCCTCCATGTGATATTGTCCCTGTGCCGTTTTTGTTTCTTCGTACAAAACCTTCAACTTGTCTAAAACTCTTCCGATTTCCTTATCTCCCGTTTTTTCGTATATGTCGCTTGCGTTTTGTATTCCTTTCTGAATTCCCTGTAACAGTAATTTCGGTGAATGTACCAATACTCTTTTGTTATTAAGCGGTCTGATAGATAAATCTATATGATAATCCGGCTGGGTAACAAAGTATATTTTTTTATTTCCAAAAGCATCCGCCCTTTCTGCCTGGGTGGAGGTTATTGTTTCGTCTTTTCCCATTATAATAACGTCCTTATTGCCGTCTTTTACAAAAAAGTAATTTCCGCCCTCAAAAGTTTTTTTATTTTTTGCCAAAGGCATTTTAAAAAATTCGCTTAACTTATCAAACCCGCCGTAGACACTCTCAAAAAAGTCTGCAATCTTATTATTAGGCATAATACTTTTATTTGGTAAAAATGAAATTCTGTCCTGTGTAAAAGGCCAAAATGGTGAAGCGGCTTCTCCAAGCGAGTTTAGTTTGTTTTTATGCACAGTTTCCGTGTTCTGAACGAATACGTCAACATTTTCATTGTTTAAAATCTCTGAGACTTCATTTATTAAGCCTAAATAACCTGAGTCATGAGGAAACCCCCCGCATGAAAGTATTCCCTGCAACGGTCTTGCATCATAGCCTGTAAATGAAATTTTATTTATAGAGGTCATTATTTTTCCCGGAATTTTTTATAACGTTCAATGTTATAAATATGCTGAAAATAAAATTTTGCTTGAAATTTTAACATTGTTACAAAAATTAGTAAATTTTTTCGGGGAATATATTATTAAATTTCTTTTGAAAGCCTTATTGTGTACAAATCTCCGTCAATTTCGGTAATAGCCCAGCGTAAAACCTCAAGCCCTTTTTCTTTAAGCATAAGTTCTATCTGCTCGTTAGTAACAGGCTTGTCTAATTTTAGTGTTATGTCCTCTGAAACAATCATTATTCCACCGTTACCGATTTTGCGAGGTTCCTTGGCTGATCAACATCTTTGCCGAGATATTCTGCTATATAATATGCAATTAATTGCAACGGAATCATAGCAATAAGCGGAGATAAAAGCTCCTGAATGTCCGGAACCTCTATTATAAATTCAAATAAATCTTTTAATTTTTCATCTTTTGAATTTGTGAGAGCAATCATTCTTGCGTTACGGGCTTTTGCTTCTTCACTGTTAGAAAGCAGTTTTTCATAAACACTGCCCTTCATTAAGATGGACATCACAGGCATTGACTCATCAAGCATTGCAATAGGTCCGTGTTTAAGCTCCCC
>DBXD01000077.1:19430-20170 GCA_002309425.1 Cyanobacteria bacterium UBA1221 | reverse complement strand
CCCTCTAAGGCTGTCGGATAATTTATTCCTCGTGCTATATATATAAAATCTTTTGTGTTTGCGTAGTGTCTTGCGCATTGCTGAATATTATCTTTATTTGAGAGAATTTGCTCTATTTTTTGCGGAATAAGAGTCAGGTCAGCTTTTATTGATTTTAATACGGATGAGTCCAGACTTCCTTTAATTTCTGCCATATATAAAGCCAAAAGGTAGAATGAAACAAGTTGTGCAATGTAGGATTTTGTTGCGGCAACAGAAACTTCTATTCCCGCATTAACTGATAATAAACTGTCGGCTTCTCTTGCCATTGCACTGTCCGGTCTGTTTGTTATTATTAGTATGTGGGATCCTCTGGCTTTTGATTGTTTGATAGCCGTCAGAGTATCTGCTGTTTCTCCGGATTGTGAAACGCCGATAACGAGAGTATGCTTGTCTGTTACGGTCTTTCTGTATATATATTCGCTGGAAGCCTCTACATCTACCGCAATCTGACAGAAGTTTTCTATTATATATTTACCGATCATTGCAGCGTGCAGGGATGTGCCGCAGGCAATAATCTGAATTCTGTTTAATTCTTTTAACGTTTCTTTATTAATTTTAACTTCATCTAGTGACAGCGGGGCATCTGCGGAATGAAGTTTTCCAACGAGGATATTTCTTATGACATCAGGTTGCTCATGGATTTCTTTGAGCATAAAGTGTTTGTACCCCATTTTGCTCAGTGCAACGGGTTCCCATGG
>DBXD01000077.1:0-19395 GCA_002309425.1 Cyanobacteria bacterium UBA1221 | reverse complement strand
TGCGGGTCAAAGTTACAATTTCGTTGTCATGAAGGTACATCGCTTTTTTTGTATAAGGAATTGTTGCAGGTACATCTGATGCAACATAGTATTCCCCTTCCCCTATACCGACAAGAAGAGGGGCATTCCTTTTTGTTGCGATGAGTCTGTCCTTTTCGTTGTTGTGCATAACGCAGAGTGCATACGCACCTTCAATTTCTTTTGCTGCAAGTCTGACAGCTTCGGTTAAATCTTTTGTCTGTTCGTATTTGTACGCTATCAGATGTGCTACGGTTTCGGTGTCAGTTTGTGATTTGAATTTTGCACCCTTGGCTTCCAAAAGCTTTTTTAATTCTTTATGGTTTTCAATAATACCGTTATGAACTATAACCAGACTGCCGCAATTACATGTGTGCGGGTGTGCGTTGATAACATTAGGTGCGCCGTGCGTTGCCCATCTTATGTGACCTATTCCCATATTTGCGGTTTCATACTCTCTTTTATGAAGCATTAATTCCGAACTGAGATTGTCCAGTTTCCCCTCGGCCTTATATATATTTATTTTATCGGCACAAGAAAGCGCGACTCCCGCTGAATCGTATCCTCGGTACTCAAGCTGTCTTAACCCGTTAACAAGAATTTCCGCAACAGGCTTATCCCCTATATAACCTACAATTCCACACATATATTATAATCTCTCCATCTGAAAATTTCTTTATTTGTATTATATCATGAATCAAAAATATCTTTATAAAAGTTTTATTTATAAAAAGAGAATAGGCTTATTTAACCTATTCTCTTTAATAATTATTTTATAATACGGGAACGTCAATAGGGTCAACTAGGATTACCTGAAGTTTTGCTCCTTTTTGTATTTGTACTTCTTCGCCTTTTCTGACCATATCGGCAATACTGTCACCTACAAAGTAAGCTCCGCCTCCGATACCTCCGCCGATTGCTCCTGTCGGAACTGTAATGATTTTTCCGTATCCGTTCCAAAAGTCACCGGCATCTTTTCCCCATTGGGTTGCATTTTTTGCAATACTCTTTGTCTTTTTCCAATTTTGTTTAACGGCGTCACCATAACCTTTTGTTGTAGTGATTCCGCCGTCAACTGTCATGTCTGTTCTTCCCACAACCGATAAGGATAACGGTAATTGTCTGCCGTTAGGGGTTACAACGTGGTCAAAGTCCAGATAAACAATCGCACCCCTGGATAATCTCTTTGAAGGAACAACTCTTTTTACTGTTCCCCTTACAAGTGAGCCCGAGGGTAAAATAACGTCCTCATCTTCTTTTTGATCAGATACCAAAATCGCCGAAAAATCCGCACCTTCTGCCGTAGTGGAAGATACTTTGTCTAACAGTTCAAGTGTGAACGGGGTTCCGGCGGGAATCCTTTTTGTCTTTGCGTTTGCGTTAAACGGTGCTGATATCGCAGTTTGCGCAAATAAAAATAATGATAATATGACGCTTAATAATTTTAAATTCATGATACACTTCTCCTCTCAAGTTAATTCTAATTGACTTTTGATAAAAATGCAACTATAATTCGTGTACATTTGGAGGTAAACATTGGAAGAATTTAAAAAACAGATTATTTATGTATTTGTTTTTGTGTTAATTATGTTTTGTTTCCTCGGTTACAGTGCGATTAAAAATAAATACTTAAGTGTTGGTAAAAATTCCGGTACCTGTATAAAAATTTCTGATAACCTTTGTATGTCGGCTGATTTTGGAGCCGCAGAAGATTATTATGAAGCTTCAACTATATGCAGTCAAAAAGGAATGAACCTTCCGTCACTTTCTGAGGCCTGGGATATATGGATTTCTTCCGAAAACTGTAAAAGAGCCTTTTCTTCAAATGAAGAAGTTCCCAAAAGTAAAGTTATCTTTATGACTCCAAAAGCAGAAGAATATCCTTATACTCCTGCAAGAAGTATTAATAACTATTGTAAAAAAATATCCGTGATAAAATTTCCGATTTCATCCCAGTATAAAGGAGGCCTGTATTGGTTAAAAGATAGTGCCGGAGGTGATAAACATTATGCAATTAATTATGCCCGTGCCGTAATGTACTCAAAAGATAATCGGACAAAAGGTGTTGGGGTGCGGTGCGTTAACTCTTACGAACCCAAAAAGAATAATCCTTAACATTTTTTTATAAAATGTTTGCATTTGTACTATGTTGGTAATAGAATTGTTTAGCGAGTGTATATAGTACAATATTGGAATGAGTTATGGCGTTGAATTTTCAAGAACTGGTTTTAAATTTACAAAAATTCTGGGCGGATTACGGGTGTATAATCCAACAGCCGTATGATATAGAAAAGGGTGCATCAACGATGAATCCTGCCACTTTTTTAAGGGCATTAGGGCCTGAGCCATGGAATACTGCAATGATAGAACCATGCAGAAGACCTACGGATGCAAGGTATGGCGAAAACCCAAATCGTCTGGGACATTATTTTCAGTTTCAGGTTATTCTGAAACCTTCGCCTGATAATGCTCAGGAATTGTATCTCAAAAGTCTTGAAGCTATGGGAATAAACCTTGAAGAACATGATGTAAGGTTTGTTGAGGATAACTGGGAATCTCCGACATTAGGTGCGGCAGGTGTAGGCTGGGAAGTATGGCTTGACGGTATGGAAATAACTCAGTTTACTTATTTTCAGCAGGTAGGCGGATTGGAAGTAAAACCTGTAGCATTGGAATTGACTTATGGTCTTGAACGTATTGCTATGTATTTACAAAATAAAGAGTCCGTATATGATATTTTGTGGAATAATGAATTAAAATATGGCGATATTTATCTCCAGAACGAGATAGAACAATCCAAATATAACTTTGAAGTATCAGATACAAAGTCTTTGTTTACGATGTTTGATTTATTTCAAAAAGAAGTTGATAATTGTGTTGAGGCAAAATTGGTTTTGCCGGCCTATGATTATGTTTTAAAATGTTCTCATACTTTCAATCTTCTTGATGCAAGAGGTGTTATAAGTAAAGATGAGAGAAATAATTTTATAGGCAGAGTTAGAACGATGGCATCAGCTGTTGCAAAGCTGTATGTCGCACAGAGAGAGGAAATGGGATTTCCTCTTTGCAAGTAAGAAGGAATATAAATGGCTAAAAAATTTCATCACCCTACATTTAGCAAAAATTTTTTGCGCAGAATTACACAGATTAAGAGTCCGGATGCAATGATAGAGGATGCAAAATCTGAAGGGCTGGAAAAGACCCTTGGAGCTTGGGATTTAATAGTCCTTGGTATTGGTGCTATTATCGGAGCTGGTATCTTTGCAATTGTCGGAGCAGCAGCAGCTGGCGCAAACGGTGCAGGTCCGGCGTTAGCAATATCCATGGTTATTGCAGCTTTTGCGTGTGTGTTTTCGGCACTGTGCTATTGTGAATTTGCTACAATGATTCCTGTTGCGGGAGGTGCATATACTTATACTTTTGCAACATTAGGAGAATTCGCTGCGTGGATGGTAGGTTGGGTGTTGCTGCTTGAATATGCGATCGGTTTTATTGTTGTTGCTTCGGCCTGGTCAAATCATTTCGTCCAGTTTATGAGAGGCTTTTCAAGTGCTTTGCCGGGATGGCTTGCAAATCCGCCGGTTTGGTTGGTAAATGATATAGGTTCCGCAACGAAAACATTAGTAAATGACGGAATTGATCCGCATACGGTTATTCCTACATTACATTCATTATTGCCAAATTTAGGCATTATGCACTTTATTGCAGTTAAATTACCTGTGTTTGCGCAACCTTTAGTTGAGCATTTGTCAAAAGCCTGGAATTTTATGTCTCAGATGCCTATATGCTTAAATATTCCGGCGGCTATTGTGATAATTTTATCTACTATGATACTTATAAAAGGTACAAAAGATTCTGCTAAAATGACGGCCATTATGGTTATCATAAAAATTGCCGTAATTGCCCTGTTTGTTTTGGTCGGATTATTTTATGTAAAACCTGCTAACTGGGTGCCGTTTGCACCAAACGGTTTATCCGGTATAGCTAACGGCGCATTCTTGATATTCTTCGCATACATTGGTTTCGATGCGATTGCGACTGTTGCGGAAGAATGTAAGAATCCTCAGAGAGATTTACCTATCGGTATTATAGGTTCTCTGATTGCTGCTACTGCGGTTTATGTCCTTGTAGCCTTGGTTATGACGGGTATGTATCCGACTTCGGGTTTTGTTCCTGCCGAATTTATAAAAGCTCCTATGGCATTTGTTATGTCCGAAATTGCTCATCAGGATTGGGTTGCAGGACTTATTTCAGTCGGGTCATTGGCCGGCTTAACTTCTGTTCTTCTTGTAATGGAATTGGCCGCAATTCGTGTATTATACGCGATGAGTCGTGATAATTTTATTCCTAAAAAATTGCAGCTTTTACATAAAAAATATCATACACCTTATGTTCTGACGTGGCTGGTCGGAATACTTTCAATAATTGGTGTTATGACCTTGGATTTGCAGGTGGCAGCTGAGTTATGTAACTTTGGTACATTCACTTCATTTATTGTTGTTTGTGTGGCAGTACTTATCCTCAGACACACTGATCCTGACAGACAAAGACCGTTTAAGGTTCCGTTCTCACCCTGGTTCCCGAGTATTGGTATTCTGTGCTGCGGCGGGCTAATGGTATATAAATTAATGCAATCAGGTGATTCAAATTCAGCATTGTTGTTCCCCGTATGGCTTGGATTAGGTGCAATAATATATTTTAACTATGGATTTAGAAGCAACAGAAAAAGTGAAAATGAAATTCACCTCGAAAGAATTGAACAAAGAAAATTGGAATTGCAGAAATAATGAATATAAATAGCATAATAAGTAAAGCTTTTACTAAAAGAAGCACGGATGACCTTATAGCAACAAGTAAAAAGACTGAATTAAAAAAGACATTGAATGTTTTTGACTTGATTGTAATAGGCATAGGTGCTGTTGTCGGAACGGGAATTTTTACAATTATAGGAACTGCAATAACGGGTAGTCCTGAAAGTGCAGGTGCCGGTCCTGCGATAGTTATATCCATGGTTTTAGCCGCTATAGCTTGTGTCTTTTCTGCTTTATGCTATTCCGAAATTGCGGCAATGATTCCGGTTGCGGGAAGTGCATATACGTACACTTATGCTACCATGGGTGAATTTATGGCTTGGATGGTAGGATGGGTTTTGATGCTTGAATATGCAATAGGTAATATTACGGTTGCAAATGCGTGGACAGGCTATTTTATACATTTGCTTTCCGGCTTCAAACAGTATTTGCCTGATTTTATTGTAAATTTTCCTTTGTGGCTGAGATATGACTATACGACAGTAAATAATATTTGTATCGCAAACGGATGGGATATTCACGATAAAATACCTTATTTGTTTGATAAGATTCCGATTGTTGTCAGCCTTCCTTCCGTTGCAATAGTTTTGCTTTTAACGGTATTGCTGGTCAGAGGAATTAAAGAATCAACAAGATTTGCATCAATAATGGTTGGTGTAAATATGTTTATGATATTGTCATTTATTGTAGTTGGTGCATTTTATGTAAACCCGGGTAACTGGCATCCGTTTTTCCCCGCACATCCGTCAGGAATAATTATGGGTGCTTTTTTAATCTTTTTTGCGTATATCGGTTTTGATGCAATTTCTACTACTGCAGAAGAAACGGAAAATCCGCAAAGGGATTTGCCTGTCGCTATTTTGGGAACGCTGATTATATGTACAATATTGTATGTGTGTGTTGCCCTGGTATTGACGGGTATTGTTCCTATTAGTGATATAAATAACCTTGCCCCAATTGCTCATGCGATGAAATATATCGGGAAAGATTGGTTCGCAGGATTAATTTCCGTTGGAGCATTGTGTGCTTTGACAACGGTATTGCTTGTTTACCAGTTGGGTACAACAAGGATTCTTTATGCAATAAGTCGTGACAGATTTTTGCCTAAATCATGGAGATTAATTCATAAAAAATATAAAACCCCGCACGTTATGACTTGGATTTCGGGTTTGATTGTTATTTTGTGCGGACTGTTTATGGATTTAAAAATTTCTGCCGAGTTGTGTAACTTCGGAACTTTTACATCTTTTATAATAATATGTGTGGCCGTGCTTATTCTTAGGAAAACAGAGCCTGACAGACCAAGACCATTTAAAGTGCCTTTCTGCCCCTGGTTCCCTATTGCCGGAATACTCATTTGTTCATCTCTGACAATATATACACTACGTGCTATAAAAACATCTTCATTATATTTCTTGTTATGGCTGCTGGTAGGATTTTTAATTTATGCCCTGTATGGGTATCGTCAAAAAAGATTAGAGGAAGTTAAAAGACAGCGAAAAGCCTTATAATCTGTGTTTACGTATAGTAAACATAGTGTAATTTTGCTTGTATTTTTTGTTTCAGCAGGTAGAATTAATATGGATGGAACAGATGCTACCCCGATTGTAGTGCAAATGTTGAGAGGTTAAATATGATTCATTATAGTTGTAAAAATGTAGACTCAATGGTAATAGGAAGTGATGATGGTTTAAATTTGGAAGAAGTGTTTGATGAATATTCTCAACGCATAAAAGATATAATATCATCTTTGAATCAGCGTAAAGATAAACCGGGGCAGTATTTACAGTGGATGAATCTCTGTTATAACGAAGAAACTCTTTGGTATGTAAAAGAATATGCCTCGATGGTTAAAGGCAGATTTGAAAATTTGTTAATCTTAGGCATAGGTGGTTCTGCCTTAGGCGGTATTGCTATGACAAAAGCCCTTTTACATCCTTATTGGAATTTCTTAACTGAGGAGCAGCGTGGTGGTTATCCAAGAATATTTTTCATGGATAATATCGATCCCGATACAATGACATCCTTGCTGGAGTCGTTGGATTTAAGCAAGACTTTGGTTAATGTTATTACAAAATCAGGTGACACTGCTGAAACAATGTCACAATTTATGATAGTTAAAGACTTATTAGAAAAAGAACTCGGTGACAATTACAGATATAACATTGTTGCTACTACCGACAAAAGAATGGGAATTCTCCGTCAAATATCCGAACAGGAGGGGTACAAAACCTTTGTAATTCCTGATGACGTAAGCGGCAGATATACTGTATTTTCTGCGGTTGGGCTCCTCCCGCTTGCTCTTGTAGGAATTAATCTTGATGAGATTATTAATGGCGTAAAAGACATGGACTTATCTCTGAAAAATACTGATATAAGACAAAATATTGCGGCAAAAAATGCATTGATTCATTACCTGTTGGATACTCAGAAGGGTAAAAGCATGTCTGTTATGATGCCTTACTCAAGCAGATTAAAATATGTGTCAGACTGGTATGTCCAGTTGTGGTCAGAATCGTTGGGAAAAAATACAGACAGAGAAGGAAATTCCGTACACATAGGGCAAACTCCTATTCGGGCAATCGGAGTATCGGATCAGCACTCGCAGATGCAATTGTTTAATGAAGGTCCAAATAACAAGGTTATTAATTTTATAAGGGTTAAAAATTTTGATAATGTTTTAGAAATACCGAGCATCTTTGAATATACCGGTATCGGATATTTAGGCGGTAAAACCGTTAATCAGCTTATGGATGCGGAAGCTGATGCGACAATTGTTACATTGACAGATTATAACAGGCCCAATGTTACCTTTACGCTTGACAAAATTGACGGCTATCATTTGGGACAATTATTGTATCTGTTTGAATTTCAGACTGCTATTTCAGGTGAATTGTATAATATAGATGCATATAACCAGCCGGGTGTTGAGCAGGCTAAAAATTATACATACGCACTTATGGGACGTATCGGGTATGAAGATTCAGCAAACGTATTGAGAGAAAAGTTTAATGCGGTTTAAAAAAGTAAAGTGTTTATACTGATACAACCCTGTTTCTTCCGGTCTCTTTTGCTTTATACAAAGCCTTATCAACGTTGAGCATAAAATCTTTTAGATTTTCTGTTTTGGGATTGTATTCTGTTACGCCAAGACTTATTGTAATGCTAATATTTTTTGTTTTGGTTTTAGAGTTTACTTTTTCAATATTAATAACTTTTGCTTTAACCGCTTTTCTCAGCCTTTCCGCAACAAGACAGGCTTCTTTTTTGTTCGTAAACGGAAGTAATATGATAAATTCTTCTCCGCCGTATCTTGCGGCAATATCGTATTCTCTGAGTTGAGTCCTTATTATTTTTGCAACTGTTTTTAATACAAGATCGCCGGCAGCATGTCCGTATGAATCATTAACTTTTTTGAAAAAGTCGATGTCTGTCATAATTGCGCAAAGGTGAGTTCCTTTTCTTTTTGCGTGAGAAACTTCCTGCTTTATTCTGTCTTCTAACTGATGCCGGTTGTAAAAGCCTGTGAGTGCATCAAGGGTGGCATATTTTAATATTTCCGCATAAACCTTTGCCCTGTTTATGGTTATTGCTATTTGTTTTGTGAGCTGCTGAATTTGATATATTTCAATGCTTGATAAATCTTTATTCACACTTTTTGTTACAAGACAACCTATTGAGGTGTTTTCGCTGACAAGCGGGAAATATCCTATTTTTTTTGATTTGTTAAATGATGGTTCTTTTGCTGTGGTGAGCTTTGAAAGCTTATGGTGTATGGTTTCATCAAGGCATGTTGACGGCCAGACTAATTTCATCTTGTTATTTTGTTTTAAGTATATATATACAAGATGATTTTCCAGATATGTATCCATTATTTCACCGATTAGCGGAACAATATAACTCAATTCATATTGGGATTCAATGATTTTTGCAATATTTTTCATCGCTCGGTTGTAATTAAGACTCTGATTGATTTCTCCGCTCAGCTCAATATTGTTAATTTTTACGGCAATAATTGGGGTAATTAAACTCAGGGTTTCTTCATCTCCTGCATTGTAGCCGTTAAGTTCAACGGCACCCGCGATTTGACCGTATGAAAAAACAGGTGCAATTAGTTTTTCCCCGTTGGTAATACTTTTGTTATCAAGAATACTGAGTGCGCTTTCGAATTCATTAATTATTTCTTTCTGAAATTGCATAAACTCTTTGGAATCGGTATTTCTTTGGTAAAATATATGCAATTTTACATCGGATTCAAACAAATCGGATAAGAGGGTTGTAATGTCCTCCGTGTTGGTAACTTCGCATAAATCTCTTATAAAATCTTTTAGTTTTTCGTAATTAAACAAAACTAAGCCTCTAATTTCTGCATTATTTCATCAGGAATATCAAAATTAGCATATACATTTTGAACATCATCGTGTTCTTCAAGTTTATCAAGCAGTTTTAAAATCTGGTCGGCAGTTTTTTCGTCCGTAACTTCGATTGTATTTTGCGGAATGCGTGTGAGTTCTGCAGTTTCACTCTTTAACCCTGCTTTTTCCAGACCCTCAACTACGGATTGAAAATTCTCAACGCTTGTTAAAACTTTATACTGTCCTTCTTCCTCTGTTACGTCTTCGGCATCAAGATTTATAGCTTCTTCAAAAAGCTTGTCAAAGTCTGTATCTTCACCGTATGTAATAACCCCTTTAGGGTCAAACATCCAGCCGACACACCCGGTTGCCCCCAAGCTTCCGTTGTATTTTGTAAAGTAACTTCTTATATCTCCTGCGGTTCTGTTTCGGTTATCGGTCATTGCTTCAACAAATACTGCTACTCCGCCTGCAGCATATCCTTCGTAGGTTAATTCTTCATAATTGTCTGCGGCACCCGCTCCGGCACCCTTTTCTATGGCTCTTTTAATGTTGTCATTAGGCAAACCAGCAGCCTTTGCTTTTTCTATTGCTGTCCTTAATCTGAAGTTCCCTGCAGGGTCAGGACCACCGAGTCTTGCTGATACGATTAATTCCCTTGAATATTTCTGGAATACGACAGCTCTTTGAGAATCTACCTTTGCTTTTTTATGTTTAATTGTTGACCATTTTGAATGTCCTGACATTTGTTTTACCTCTTATTATGCTACTTCCTGTCAAGATTTTACCAGAAAATTTTTACTCTGGCAATTAAAAAATTAATTAATTATTAATTTAAAATGACTTTAAAAAAAATAACGTTAAAATAATAATGTCAGAAGTTAGATATCTGATAATTTAATGAATGGAGTTGATAATATGGCAAATTTTAACAAGTTTACAAATTATTCACAGGAGGTTATCTCATCGGCTGCGGCATTGATGAGTGAACATAAAAATTCCGAGCTTCAGCCGGAGCATATTATGCTTGCCATGATAAAAGATAACGGAATAATCAGGGATTACTTAACCGAGCTGAATCTGCTTAACCAAAATTTTACCAATAAAATTGTGGGTTATGTGGAAAATCTGCCCAAGGTATCTAATCCTCCAAATGCGCAACAGTTGTTTTTATCTACTGATACATATCGACTGCTGGATTTGGCTATATCCGAATCCGAGAAATTGAAAGACGATTTTGTCAGTATTGAAGCAATACTTTTAGCAATGTCTTTACTCGAAAATTCAAATATAAAAAATATTTTGAGTGATTTTAAGATTTCATCAAATGCTATATTAAATGCAATGAAAAAAATAAGAGGTAATAAAAAAGTGGATAATAAAAATGCAGAAGAAAATATGAAAGCTCTGGAAAAATATTCGACCGATTTAACGGACAGAGCCCGCAAGGGTAAATTAGACCCTGTAATCGGCAGAGATGAGGAAGTCCGCCGTATTATTCAGGTTTTAAACAGAAGAACAAAAAATAATCCTGTTCTTATCGGTGAACCGGGTGTTGGTAAAACCGCTATAGTTGAAGGTTTGGCTCAACGTATTGTAAGGGGCGACGTTCCGGAAAGTCTAAAAGATGTAAAACTCGTTTCACTTGATTTAGGTGCACTTGTTGCAGGCGCAAAATTCAGAGGCGAATTTGAAGAAAGGCTTAAAGCCGTGCTAAAAGAGGTTGAAGATTCAAACGGTAATATAGTAATGTTTATCGATGAACTTCACACTGTTGTAGGTGCCGGTGCAACAGAAGGTTCAATGGATGCGGGAAATCTCTTGAAGCCGATGCTCGCAAGAGGAGTCCTGAGAACAATTGGTGCAACAACTATCAATGAGTACCGAAAATATATTGAAAAAGACCCCGCACTGGAAAGAAGATTTCAGCCGGTTATGGTTGGGGAGCCGTCTGTTGAAGATACAATAAGTATTTTGAGGGGCTTAAAAGAGAAGTATGAAGTGCATCATGGTATCAGAATTTTGGACAGCGCACTTATTCAGGCTGCAAAACTCTCTGACAGGTATATAACTGACAGGTTCTTGCCTGATAAAGCAATTGACCTTATTGATGAGGCTGCATCTTCTTTAAGAATAGAAATTGATTCTATGCCGGAAGAAATAGATACACTTTTAAGACAAAAAATTCAGCTTGAAATTGAAAGAGAAGCTTTGAAGAAAGAAACTTCCGAGGAGTCAATTAACAAAATTGATAATCTGACAAAACAAATAAATGAGTTGGAAGAAAAAATTTCAAAATTAAAAGTTCAGTGGGAAGCAGAAAAGGCTTCTATTACAGGTGAAGCCGGTATTAAAGAACAAATCCAGGAGGTTCAGAGAAAAATAGAAGAAGCAGAGAGAAACACCGACTTGCAAACGGCTGCCGAACTAAAGTACGGAAAACTCCTTGATTTGCAAAAACAGTTATCCGCAGCGCAGTCACAGGATAAAAGCGGAACAAGACTATTAAAAGAAGAAATTGATGATGAGGATATTGCAAACGTTGTAAGTAAGTGGACAGGAATTCCTGTTTCAAAACTTGTTGAAAGTGAGAAGCAGAAATTATTAAATATGGAAGAAATTCTGCATAAACGCTTAATCGGACAGGATGAAGCAGTTGCAATAGTATCTGATGCCATTCGCAGGGCTCGTTCAGGATTAAAAGACCCAAAAAGACCTATTGGAACTTTCTTGTTTCTTGGTCCGACGGGTGTCGGGAAAACTGAGCTTGCAAAGTCTTTGGCAGAATTTATGTTCAATGATGAAGATGCGCTTATCAGAATTGATATGTCTGAATATATGGAAAAGCATACGGTATCAAGGTTGGTCGGTGCTCCTCCCGGTTATGTCGGGTATGATGAGGGCGGACAGCTGACGGAAGCCGTCAGAAGGAAGCCTTATTCCGTAGTTCTTTTTGATGAAATAGAAAAAGCACATCCTGACGTCTTTAATATAATGCTTCAGATATTTGACGACGGCAGACTTACAGATTCAAAGGGGCGTACCGTTGATTTTAAGAACACCCTTATTATAATGACTTCAAATATCGGAAGTGATCTGATTCTGGAAGATTCTCTGAAATCTTTGGAATCGGCTTCTAATTTTGAGGAAACTAAGGATAAAGTCCTGGAGGTGTTAAGAACAAAATTTAAACCGGAATTTCTGAACAGAATCGATGAAACTATTTTCTTCAAAGCGTTGTCGTTGGCTCAGTTGTCGTCAATAGTTGATATACAGATGCATTATTTAAGACGATTGCTGAAAGAGCAGGAAATAGACCTCGAAATAACCGACGATGCAAAAGATTTGCTTGCTACAAGAGGCTTTAATCCTGTGTATGGTGCAAGGCCGTTAAAACGTATTATAAGACAAATGGTAGAAAATCCTCTGTCAAAAGAAATTCTGTCACAGAAGTTTGGAAGAGGCGATACTGTAGTTGTTGATGTAAAAAATGATGATATAATTTTTGAGAAAGCTCAATAATCATAAGGCGGGTGTCCTAAATGACTATCCGCCTTATTTATTGCAAGGATTTTCGTGTTAGTATATATTTATGGCTAAATTCAGTGAGAAGAAAACTCAATTCTGGTTAAATATTGCGCATTTTACAAATGATGTATATACGGGAATGTTAAATCCCATTATGCCTTTTGTGGCTGCAAAATTAGGTATAACCATGGCAATTGCCACGGTTATAATGAGTTTGTCCCATATATGTGCATCTATGTTACAGCCGGTCTTTGGCTTTTTTGCGGATAATTTAAGAAAAAGAATTTTCATATTTTGGGGAATTTTGCTTTCTTCCGTATTTATTTCGCTTGCGCCTTCTGTTACTCGGGTTCCGCTGCTTGTGCTGTTTGTAATATTAGGCAGTTTGGGCTCAAGCTTTTTCCAC
Source organism: Cyanobacteria bacterium UBA1221 (assembly GCA_002309425.1). Classification (GTDB taxonomy): domain Bacteria; phylum Cyanobacteriota; class Vampirovibrionia; order Gastranaerophilales; family Gastranaerophilaceae; genus UBA1221. The sequence continues at coordinate 6,277 of DBXD01000077.1, read as the reverse complement.
CCGCAGGCTTTGGGCTTGGCTGTAAAATTTACTAAAACCGATGTCGCTAAAAATATGGGATTATTTATGGGAATGGGGACTCTGGGATTTTCTTTGGGCCCTATCATATCTTCTGCAACGACGCAATTTTTAGGTTTAAACAGAATGCCTGTATTAGCAGTATTAGGTATTGTCGTTGCAGGTTCAATGTTTTTCTTTATTCCAAAATTAAAACCTGATTCTGTTGATTTAAAATCTCATGAGGATTTTTTGCATACTTTTAAAACTATTTTAACAAACAGAAAACTTAATCTTTTGAATTTAATATCGATGTTAAAATCTCTTGTTACAAGTTCCTCCTGTGCATTGCTGCCGTTTTTGTGGAAAGATATGGGGTATAGTGCATTTTATATTGGTTTTGCCTTATTTGCATATAATTTTGCCGGAGGATTAGGTTCTTTATTAAGCCGCAAGTTTGAGCTGCTGGTAGGTACAGAAAAAGTTTTTTATTTTTCGATGATTTCTACGTTCCCTATGATGATGTTATTTTTGCTGACATATAAGTCTTTCCCGACTTTTGCCTTGATTTCCTTTATATTTATGGGGCTAATCCAGTGGCTGGCTGTTCCTGTAACCATGTTTATGGCGCAGGGTGTAATCCCGAAATATAAAAGCATAATCGGCGGATTTATAAACGGATTTTCTTGGGGCGTAATAGCAATTATTATGACGGGTATCGGCTTTATTGCACAGGCTAAAGGTATTATGCCGGTACTTGTTACTGTATCGGTAATTCCGGCATTGCTTTCCTATCCTATTGTAAAAAAGTTGTTTGTATTATTTGCAGAACAAAATCGGACATAACAAATGCCTTAATCCAAAAACGTACTAAATGCGCACAAAACTAAGCAAACGTACTGAAGGACCTTTTAATATCTTCTTTTTGCTGTTGCGCAAGCTGCTTTTCCCAAGCAGAATAGAACATATACATCAAATTGTAGTTCTCAAGGTCAAGCTGCATCTGCGTATCTTTTTCGTGTATTGCCTGCATCTGCTGAGCAGTAAAAGAGCCGCCATGTGCACCAATGTTTCTGAGCATAGAACCCATTGCCATGTGGGTACTCATCATGCCCCACTGAGCATTGTGCATTTGATTTATTGCGTTGAATCTTGCTATTGCTGATACTAGCATGTCACTAACCTCAAAACTACTACTTTTTTAGTATATACTATGTTTAAATATTTTGCAATACTTTTTTTAAAATTTTTGTAAACTTTTGTAAATCTTTTTAAAAAAAGTGAAATTTTATAGAATAAAAAAACTTTATTATTATATACGAGATAAGAGTTTAAAAAGGAGTACGCTATGAGTGACAGAATAAGTATAGATGCAGCCAAAAATATAGCATCTGCTCGTGAAGTGAAACAGGCACAGACAAACTTCAATCAGAAAAAGTTTAATATAGCCGAGTATGCTAACAGTGTGTTACCGGGATTGTTGAGCGGTCAGAAGATACTGCCTGAAGCTTCCCAACACGCTTTTGGCGGATAGTTTTGTAATATATATTTGTTTGTAATAAAATAATCCTTGGATATGCGAGGATTATTTTATGCTGTTAGCGGTTGATATAGGAAATACGAGTATAACACTTGGATTATTTGACGAAGAGGCGTTGATTGAAGAGTTGAGATTGGCTTCTGATGTAACTTTATCACAGGAAGAATATGAAGTTTTAATAAAAACCATTCTCAAAACTTATAAAATAACTGATGTAATAATTTCTTCCGTTGTTGATGAATTGACTTTAAAGTTTAATAATGCACTAAAATGTGCACTGGGTGTTGAGCCTTTAATATTATCAAACAAAACTGAAATTGGAGTTCCGATTAAAATAGATGTACCTGATGAGTTGGGCGCTGACAGAATAGCAAATGCGGCAGGTGCTTGTGTGTTGTATAAATTGCCGGTTATAGTCGTGGATTTTGGTACTGCTACAACCTTTGATATAATAAATTCAAATGGTGAATTTATAGGCGGACTAATTGCGCCCGGGATAAACCTTCAGTTAAACAGTCTGAGTAATTTTACGTCTAAACTCCCTAAAATAGAAGCTGCAGAATCTCCGAAGGCGATTGCAACAAATACAGAGGATGCAATTCTGTCAGGAGTAATCAGGGGTTGTGCCGGTATGATAGACGGTATGATAGAGCAGTCTGAGGCCGAACTCGGTTCAAAAGCAACAATTGTTGCAACGGGTGGTTATGCTTCTATTGTTGCAAAATACTTAAAAAGACCGTTTGATTTTATAAATCCGACATTGACATTAGAGGGTTTACGTCATTTGTATAATCTGAATAAAAAAGCTATATGTCATAAGTAAACTGTAAAAGATTGCCCATAATGTTTTCATTCCATACCTGTACGTTATCAGGAACACAGAGAACAACAGGTGCAAAGTTCCATATGTACTTTATTCCCGATGCAACAAGAAAGTCTGCCATAACCTGAGCATATTTTTTGGGTACGGTTAAAATTGCTATATCAACCTCTGATTTTTTTGCCAGATTCGGTAACTTTGATATATCAAGAATAACTTTATTATTTACCGTTGTCCCAATTTTCTTTCTGTCATTATCGAAGAGTGCCAAAATGTTTAGTCCGTAACTCTTGAAATCATCGTATTTTGCAAGCGCCAGTCCAAGATTTCCCGCTCCGACAATGAAAGCTTTTTTGTTTTTTGCAAAACCCAGTGTTTTTTCTATTGTCGTTTTGAGTTCTCTGACGGGGTATTCGTTATTGTTTTTGCCTAAATTGCTCAAGAGGCTGATGTCTTTACGTACTTCAGAATCGTCAATTTTTAAAAGCTTTGCAAACTGCCCGCAGGAGATGTACGGGATTTCTCTGTCCTGAAAATCGGCCAGAATACAGTGGTATAGTGTCAGTCTGTTAATTGCTTTGTCCGAAAACTTTTCCATACAGATTAATTTTTCCCTCGCATATCTTCGGGGTGGTTTGACTGCGAAAGCTTTATCTCATAAAACTCGTTTTTGTCAATGTTTACACCCATATTTTTTGTGTTGATGTTAAATTTTTTCTTTTTGTTTTTTAGGATGTTATCAATAAAACTTTTTATCATATGCGAATTATATCACAAATTGAACCCGACAGTTCAATATCTCTTGAAAATAAATTATGTTTTTGTTAGTATGGACTTGCGAAAGGTATATATGCGCCCGTAGCTCAGCTGGATAGAGCGTTTGGCTACGAACCAAAAGGTCGGGAGTTCGAATCTCTTCGGGCGTAATAAAGCGGGATAGGGTATAATCCTATCTCGCTTTATTATGCAGAAAGTATGGGAAGCTCTGTTTAGAAGTTCTGCGGATTTTGATGCTATCGAGGGATTGATAAGTTTGAAAATGAAAAATTAGCAAAAGCATCAAGTTGTTCGCAGAATACGTAATTATTGAGTGTTAAAATACACGCCGCAGTCTAAACTATTTTAGATGTTATGCTTATATGGGGTAGTTCTTTCTCAGGAAGAAAGAAAGGGGCATTTGGTGCATTTGGTGAATTTAAAATTTTAACCGCTTGTTCATATGACTCATCATCACAGATGAAATCTATATATCCTGCTATATCTACATCCTTCTTAAGAAGCTCCGGATTATCCTTTAGATAATTGAAGAATTTCTTTACCGGCTCAATATTGGAATGATTAGTAAAAGCTAAAATATTGCCTAAATCATCTTTTACAGATTGATTTTCCATTATGGGTTTAAGCTCGTCAGATGCCAAAAAGTCAATTAATTTAAGTAATGCTTCAGAATCTTTTTTCTGATAATGATTTGTTAAAATAGTGGCGTATATATTTTCTATATCACTTACAATATTCCCTTTAGCCATTATGGGGTGATTTATTAATTTATCAATGGCTTGTACAACATAATCGTTATTCCAATTATTATCGTTAATTCTAAAGTTTGGATTTCCCAGCTCCGCGACTTGCTTTTCAACTTTCGATTTTAATTCGTAAAGTTCCGTGGAAGAAAGTCTTGGCAGTTCATAATTACCTTTAAAATTAATATTATTTTTTTTTAATTAAGTAGTATGAATCGCAAGGCATAACCAAATCTAATGATGGATGCTCATTTACATATTTTGCCGAAGAACCAGATTTATTCTCTAATTTACAATTAATATTAGGTTGTAAAAAAATTTTTTCTAATTTCATATCCGGTTTAAAACTTATAAAAGAAATATTTTGTTAAGTCTGTCCCCAAATTTTACAAATATTTACAAAATTCCTTCTGAGGTATGTTTGTAAATTTGTAACGTTATGTTAAATCGTATGAGTGACAGAGGCAATTTTTATAAACAAAAAATTTTTATATATATAGTTAAAAAATAGGGGAATTAAGAAAAATAAAGGGGATAATTATGAGTCTTTCAATTTATGGTTTAGGGCTAAACAGTAGTGCTATAATGTCAAGTTATGCAACAAACCCAGCGGATAAAAAACCAAAGACAAAGGCTGAAGCAAGAGCCGAGGGTGCTTATTATGCCGATAAAAACGAAAGTGTCGCAGATGTTGCGAAAAAATTTAATATGACAGCAGATGAGTTCAAGAAAAGGACTGGATTTCAAGGAAATACAGTAAAAAAAGGCAGCGTAATTTATAAAGTACCGAGTGCAAAGCCAAAAACATCTCAGGGTGTGTTTGGTATGGCAAAAGAATATGGGATGACTGAGCAGCAATTCCGCTCACTTAATGGTATGGGTAAAACGGAGACGCTTAAAGCAGATCAGACTTATTTAGTTTTCCCTAAAAAGGAAATTCAGACAACTCCGCAAAGTAATGTAAAACCGAAGGCACCTAAATTATCATCAGATGATAAGTCAAATAAAATTCAAAACCGAAAAGCGGGTAAATACTATGTTACTCCCGGCAATACGGTATACAGCATTGCAGGCAGCTTTAATATGACAGTTGATGAATTTAAGAAAAAGACCGGACTGAAAGATAATCTTCTTTCTGTTGGGCAGGTGATAGACAAAGTACCGAGTGCAAAGCCCAAAAAGGGAGAATCCGTCGGGCAAATGGCAAAGAGGTTTGGAATGAGCGAATCAGAATTCCGGGAGCTCAATATGTTGGACAAATCAGCAGGGCTTCAGGTAAATGAACAGTATTATGTTTTTGCTTCTCCAAAATCAGAACAGTCTAATAATTCCTCCCAACAGGCTAAACCACAATCTCAAATCCCTCAGCTAAACCCTGCAGGGTACGAATATGGACTTGGCTGGGTGAAAAAACCCGGAGGGTTCAAAGATGGTGAACTTCGATATTACTACCACGGGTTTAATAGGAAACATTATTATATAGACAATGCCAGAATGAAAGATAAAGGAATGAAAGATGCGGCACAAGGCGAGGATTACAGAGGTAAAACCGTTACCGGCATTGAACGGCCTAATGGAAATATTATTGCTGGTAAACATAATCCATATTGTGAATTGCTTGCTCCAAAATCTACTACAGGCAAATTAGCAGGTAAGGTTATTATTCTTAATCCCGGACATGGAGGTTACCAGAATAATAATGACCAGTTCGATCCCGGCGTTGCAATTCCCGTTCCTACCAAAAAAGTTAAGGGAGTACAGATATATGATGCACTGGAAGAATGGGAAGTAGCAAGGAGTTATGCAGATGCCCTAAGTGATAAGCTGAGAGCAAACGGAGCTACGGTTATTATGCTGTCCGGACCGGTTAGAAATGGTGGGATGGCTTCTCTGGACTATCTTGAAGGGCTGTATGCCGGTACAAAAGGCCCAAAAGTCGTAAGAGAAACTATTAAAAAAACAAAACATTCTGATATGTTGTTCATGTCAATGCATTTAGACGGAGCTAAGGGTGCAGCAAGTTCTTTGACTTGTGGGGTTAATTCCTACGGCAAGTATGATAATAAAGGAAATTTAGTGGCATCAAGCAGTAAAGGTGCGGCTTTCGCTTCAAATATTGCAAGTGAAATAGGTTCATTTAATTATAATGGTAAAACGTTAAATCTAAAACCGGAGAAAAAGAAGGTTAATCATTATGTAACAAGGGAAACTCCGCACGATATACCGTCAGTACTGTTAGAAATTGGTAATTTATATAATAAAGATATTCAAAAGTTTTCACTTAATAAGGATAACATAACAGCTTATACAAACTGCCTTTACAGAGCAATTGTAAAGACAATGACGCCATAGAAAAATAATAAGTGTAATACTGCAAAAGGGGTGCTTTTGGCACTCCTT
>DBXD01000084.1:30968-31116 GCA_002309425.1 Cyanobacteria bacterium UBA1221 | reverse complement strand
TATCCGTATCCGTGTCGGTATCGGTATCTGTATCCGTGTCTATATCGGCATCGGTATCAGTATCAGTATCGGTATCAGTATCCACATCGGTATCGGTATCGATATCCGTATCTACATCGGTATCGGTATCTATATCCGTATCGGTATC
>DBXD01000084.1:22671-30908 GCA_002309425.1 Cyanobacteria bacterium UBA1221 | reverse complement strand
AGGTTCTGATCCTGTTCATCTCCTTCAGGTACCAAATCACCATCATAATTATAATTTTGATCTTGAGTAGTACCATAACCCGTATAATATGCTCTTCTTGCCGGATTGTTTCCGTTCTTAATGCTGCTTACATCGCTCGGTCTAACCGCAGTAACTCTTATAGAGGCAGGATTAGCACCGTTTGGATTTAGATTTTGGATAGGATTTGTACCATCATTTTCAACATAGGTGAATCTGGTATCCTGTGGGTTCATTTCTCCTGCATGTGGATCCATAATAAATTCATATCCTCCTGCGTATGCGTGATCTGCCACAATATTCAAGTCTTGCGGATTATTGTTATTCGGGTCGTCCCCTCTGCCCAGACCCAGACCATACATCTTGCCCTCTTTAACAACAACAGTACCATGAGGATTTTTATTACTGTACTGCTCAATTGGGTTTTGGTTTTTACCGAGGTCTAAAGCCTTTAATGTAGCTGTTTCAGGAGCAATTCTTGTACCTAAATAGCCACCATAGTAATCACCCTCTGTTTCGTATTTTGGAGTATAACCTAAATGATCCACGATTAAATACCGACCGCGTGTAGTAAGGTTAACTTCGTTTTTAGCTGCAACATCTTCAACATAAGTGTTACCTGAAAATTCCGCATTAATACTGCCGTTTCTCGCAATCATTGCACATACGCGGGTATCAATAGGATCATATTTATCTTTATCGTCAAGTCCGACAATATTTATGTCACCGTATTTAGTTAACATATCAACACCCATATTTCCACTTGCCGGTGAATAATCATAGATATTGACTGACGAATTATGGTTGTGTTCTTGATCTTGGTGCACAAATCCGGCTACATAATTCTGATTAAATTCACCATCATTCTGACGGAATGTTATTTGTTGATTTGCTTTATTTGCACCGATGTTTCCGTTCGCAATGATTGAAATACCGTCACCTTCAACATGAGCTGTACCATCGTTGTGAATTGTGCTTGCAACTACGTCATATTTATCAGTTGAACTACCCCTGCCGTAGTTATTATTTGTAGTATCATTAGCATTGAAGGAATCTGCCAGAAGGATTACTCTGCCGTCAGCACGAATTGCATCAACATTCATATTCTGATTTAAACTTGCCAAATTAATAACGTCGTAACCATTAGGTTTGACAGTACCATGCGACGACGTAGCATTCGTGCTATCTGCTGTAATTTTTCCTGTAACTTTTGTATTTATTGATTTTGTAAGATCTCTATCATCCCAGCCGATACCGGTACATACTCCATCAGCACAAGGTCCGACTTCCTCTCCGATTGAACCGTAGTTGACATCTATTGCCAGATTACCGCCACTGGTTGTGACAATATGTTGTCTTGCAACACCATTATTCAAGAAATCTCCGTCATTTACAGTAATACTAACATTGCCGCCAGCTGTTTGAATATTTCCGTCACTTACACTGCTATGACCAATAGTGAAATTAGAGTTTGAATTTGTTACATTAACATTAGCACCGTTAGTACCAACGACTCTGCCCTCCAGATTAATACCTTTCTTATCCTGGCCGCCTGTTGCAGAGTTAGTAATGTTAACTGCCATACCACTTTGATTTACTCTGCCGTTAGAAGTAATTTTTATACCGTTAGTACCCGTTGATTCGTTCGTAATATTTGTATTACCACCGCTGTTTGTTGTAGTACCGCTTATGGTAATGCCATCTGTACCGCGATTGTTGACCGTAAACGCACCCCCGGCATTTGTAACCGTAGCACCCTGTGCGATAGTAATACCGCTTGCTCCGGTGTTGTTATTATACATCGCTGTGCCACCATTGTTATTTGTCACAGCACCTGAAATCAAAATTCCGTCAGTACCGCTATTTGTAAATGTAGTATTTCCAATACCATTATTCTTAACAATAGCATTGTCCTTAATATCTAAACGCTGGGAAGTTTTTACATCAATTGCAGAAGCAAGCGATGACGGAGTACTTACTAAACTATTGAATATGTTTGCCGCATTATCTGATGTCGTCAAGTAATGACCGTTCCCGTATAAACTGCTATTTGTATTATTTACACCGGTAGCAACCTGTCCGTAATTGACAAATGAACCCGTATTAATGTTCAAATTGCCATTTGCCATGATTTTACCGCCCGGATTTGTAGAATTGCCAAGACGAACATCTTTTGCCGCATTTATCGCATTATTAAACTCATTACCACTCCATGTCATGGTACTACCTTCAACACCATAATATCCATTTGTAGTAATCGAAACAGGCATGCCGGTACTTGGATTTATAACCTGCTGCTGATATTCGCCAAACATTGGCGCACTTTGAATATTTCCAGCCCAATTATCATAAGCATCTTGGGTAGGAGTAATTACAGATAAAGAACCTACATTTAAGACCCCGCTGGCACCAACAACCAGACCCCCCGGGGCTATAAATACTAAGTGACCATTGTCTATGGCACCATTCTCAGTTCCGGTACCGGTAGCACCGTTTGGTAAAGCACTAAGAGCATTAATTATACCGTTAATATTTACTTGTCCGCTGTTTACTGCAGCAATAAACGTGTCAATGTCTTTACCTACAATTTCAGAACTTGGGCCATTATTCCATGCACCCTGCGTATTGTACCATTTGAAAATGAAGTTGGCTATATCACCGTTATCCAAAAGAAATTGGCCAAATCTTCTGAAACCAATTTTTGCATCTTCATTTAACATATCCGGTGTTATGTTATACATGCCACCATCCGGATTCAGAGGGGTACCATCTGTGTTTGTAATACTTGTCGCCATTGCCTGAAACAGTGCTGACTGCTGGATAACCATCAATAAACTCAAAACTGATGCAACTACACGTCTTTTGTTCGATATTTTTTTGTGCTTCATAGTCTTTAAATCCTCTTTTTCTACATTTATCCTATAAATATATAAACGGTTTTTTTTGCTAAGTCTTGACGATTTTCTCCGTAATTTTTACAAAAATTTACATTGAAATTATCCAGCTTCACACCATTTTATATAATTCAGAATAAATGGAGTACACTATATTTGTTCCACCTTTTTCGGATTTTGAAACATTTTCCTCCGGATATATGAAGATTTTTTAAGTGTACTTCTATTCCTATAATACTACATACCAGATGTGGCGGGCAAATGCAAGAATGTAAAGATTTGTTAAAATATAAGGACAAATAACGGCATGCAGCTTGGCAACTTAATTAATTCCGAACAAAATTGACATTGGCATGCCGTTTCGGTATCATCTTTTATATAAGTATTTGAGGAGCATTATGTATAAAAAATTATTGTGTATTTTGGTTTTGATGTGCCTTTTTTTGAGCGGATGTTCTACAGTAAAACCAAAAAATGATTATAAAACAATTAAGAAGCGCGGATACATTGTTGTAGGAGTAAGAAGCGATACAAGACCATTCGGATACAGAGATTTGGACGGCAGATTTCAGGGATTTGATATTGATTTGGCAAGAGCGATTGCCAAGCACATCCTTGCTGACCCTAACGCTGTTGAATTTATTCCTGTTACGGCATCCGACAGAATTTCAACGTTAAATTCCGGCAAAATTGATATGCTTATTGCAACTTTTTCAGTAACAGATTTAAGACGATATGTTGTAGATTTTTCAAAACCATATTACATGGCAGGTCAGGCAATACTTGTAAGAAATGATGACGAGATTTCCTCGGTAAAACAACTAAACGGAAGAAGAATTATAGCAGTTTACGGCTCAACGGGGGAAGACAGCGTAAAAATGAATGCCCCTGAGGCTATTATCAGAGGGTACAAGGATTACAACATGGCCTATGAAGCATTTAAGCATGGTGCTGCCGATGCGATGATTGCAGATGATACCATTCTGTACAATTTGGCTCTTGATGATTCTACAATAAAAATTCTTCCGAAAAGATTTTCAAAAGAGCCGTATGCAGTAGCTTTCAGAAGAGGGAGAGAGTCAGAGCAGTTAAGAGAAGCCGTAAATTTTACAATAGAAATTATGGAACATAGCGGCAAATTGCGTGAATTGAAACGTAAATGGGGGATATGGCAGTAATGTTCGAAAAATTCAGATTTTTAACTTCAGGGGAGAGTCACGGGAAATGCCTGACTGCAATAATAGAAGGCATGCCCGCCGGATTAGATATTGATATTGATTTTATAAACAATGAACTAAAACGCCGCCAACAAGGATATGGCAGGGGAGAGAGAATGCAGCTTGAATCCGATACCGTTGAAATTACATCAGGTGTCAGATTTGGCAAAACTACAGGCTCGCCTGTTACACTCGTTATAAATAACAATGACCACGAAAACTGGCAGAAGATAATGAGTGTTTATCCACAGGATTATACAGTAGAAAAGAGTTTTACGGCATACAGACCCGGGCATGCCGATTATGCAGGAAGTATAAAATATAATCACAAAGACCTGAGGAATGTACTTGAACGCTCAAGTGCAAGAAGTACCGCCATAGAAGTCGCCGTTGGTGCTGTTGCAAAGTTACTATTGAAACATTACGGTATAAATTGCAATTCAAAGATTTTACAAATCGGTCACGGTAAAACAGAAGAAGAAATGCACAATGAAATCGATAATGCAAAATCTAACGGAGATACTTTAGGCGGAAAATTTGAAATTATTTTTGATAATGTTCCTGTCGGATTAGGTTCACATGTTCATTGGGACAGAAAAATTGACGGAAGAATTGCTCAGGCCGTAATGAGTATTCCTGCAATAAAAGCTGTTTCTTTTGGCGACGGTGAATATGCCGCTGAAATTTCAGGAAAAGATTTTCATGACGAAATGTTTCTTGAAAACGGCAAAGTTGTAAGACGCACGAACCATGCCGGCGGGATAGAGGGCGGTATGACAAACGGGGAACCGATTGTTGTAAAAGCCGTTATGAAACCTATTCCGACAATGAGAACTCCGTTAAATACCGTTGACAGTTCTAATATGACCGAAACGACCGCTCATTTTGAACGTTCCGATACCTGTGCGGTTGAGGCCTGTTCTGTCGTTGCGGAAGCAAGGATTGCTTGTGTGCTGGCTAACGAGATTTTATTAAAATACAATTCTGATTACATTGAATAAGGAAAAATGGAAGTAACTGTTATAGGTGCGGGTCTTGCAGGCTCAGAAGCCGCCCTGCAGCTGGCAAAAAGAAATATAAAAGTTAATTTGTACGAAATGCGACCTGTAAAAACAACAGGCGCACATGTCACCGAAAAATTTGCTGAATTTGTATGTTCAAACAGTCTTGGGGCAGCAGATTGTACTAATGCATCAGGGTTGTTAAAAAAAGAAATGCAAATATTAGGCGGAGAACTTATTAATATAGCTTTTGAACATTCCGTACCCGCAGGCGGCGCTCTTGCAATTGATAGGGAGGCCTTTTCTAAAGCCGTTACGGATAAGATTAACGAAAATGAAAATATAACCGTATTTCGTGATGAAATAACAGAAATTCCCGATGGGGTTGTGATAATTGCATCAGGGCCTTTGACAAGCGAGCCGCTTGCAGACAAGATTAAAGAATTTACAAAAAGCGAACATTTGCATTTTTTTGATGCGATAGCACCAATTGTTGATGTTGAAAGTATAAATTTTGACAAAGCCTTTTATGCCAGCCGCTACGATAAAGGGGAGGCCTCTTATATAAATTGCCCAATGAACAAAGAGGAATACGAAAAATTCTATAATATTTTAATTAATGCACCAAAAATTGAACTCAAAAGTTTTGAAAAGGGTGCAAAATTTTTTGAAAGCTGCTTACCGATAGAAGTTCTTGCTTCGCGCGGGGTTGATACCCTGAGATTCGGGCCAATGAAGCCTGTCGGACTCATAGACAAGCGGACAGGCGAAAAAAATTATGCGGTTGTTCAGTTAAGACAGGATAATTCGGCAAAAACTTTGTATAACCTTGTAGGTTTTCAGACTAACCTTAAATGGGGTGCGCAAAAGGAATTGCTCCAATCCATACCCGGACTTGAGAATGCAAACATTGTAAGGTATGGTGTTATGCACAGAAATACTTTTATAAATTCACCCAAAATTTTAAATCCTACTTTAGAAACAAGAGAAAGGAAAGGATTGTTTTTTGCAGGACAATTAACGGGAACTGAAGGCTACACCGAATCAATCGCATCAGGACTTATGGCAGGCATAAATGCAGCAAGGTATATTAACGGGGAAGAACTGCTTGAACTGCCCCAAGAAACAATGCTCGGAGCATTAACTCACTATATAACAGACCCGGAGCACACAAATTTTCAGCCAATAAACTCAAACTGGGGAATTGTTCCTCCGATAGAATTACCCAAAAAAGAACGTAAAAATAAAAAGCTGAAAGCAGAACTCATTTCCAAGCGGTCATTAGAGAAAATGACGGAAACATCACTTTCTCTTTAAATTGACAACAAATTTTCAGCAGGGTACAATCCACTTGTATATACAACTTGAAGGGAGTTAAATAAAAACATGTTGGATCGTATTCAAATTACAAAAGAAGTAGAAGAAATGTGCGTTGTAAAACGCGGCGTTAAAGGTGAGCCGGCTCCTATACCTCAGGAAGGTCAATGGACAAAATGTAAAGAAATCAAAGACATTTCAGGTTTAACTCACGGCTGCGGATGCTGTGCACCTCAACAAGGTACTTGCAAATTAACATTAAATGTTAAAAACGGTATTATTCAGGAAGCTCTGGTAGAAACTATCGGTTGTTCCGGTATGACTCATTCTGCTGCTATGGCGGGTGAAATTCTTCCGGGTAAAACTATTCTTGAAGCACTTAATACTGACTTGGTTTGTGACGCAATTAACGTTGCAATGAGAGAATTATTCCTGCAAATCGTTTACGGAAGAACTCAAACAGCGTTTTCCGAAAACGGATTGCCGGTTGGTGCAGGATTGGAAGATTTAGGCAAAGGTCTTTGCTCTATGTGTGGTACAATCCACTCTACAAAACAAAAAGGACCAAGATATCTTCAATTAACCGAAGGTTATATTCTTGAATTGGGTCTTGATAAAAATAACGAAGTTATCGGTTATAAATTTATCAATCTCGGTAAGTTTATGGATGCCGTTAAAAAAGGCGTTAATCCGCAGGAAGCATATGACAAGAATATCGGAACTTATGGCAGATTTGCAGAAGCCGTAAAATATATCGACCCGAGAAAAGAGTAAAATAAAAAGACGATAAGACGATAGGTATTTAAGACGTTAAGTTCTTATCAACTCTATCGGGTAAATAAATAACCCACCGTTTGGCAGAACAGAAAAGAACTTATAGTCTTATAGTCTTAACGATTTAACGTCTATTATAAACAAGTCACAAATAATAAAAAGAGGAAAATAAAAATGGCAAATTTTGAAGGAAAAGACAGACGTGAGTCAACTTTGAAAAAGGTTTTACCGGAATACGGGTTCAAAAACCTTGATGAAGCCCGTGAATTATGCTTGTCCAAAGGCATTGACGTTGATGCTATTGTAAAAGGTATTCAGCCGATTGCTTTTGATAACGCATCCTGGGCATATACATTGGGTTGCGCTATTGCAATCAAAAAAGGAATTAAAAACGCAGCTGATGCTGCTGAAGCAATAGGTATCGGATTGCAGGCTTTTGCGGTACCGGGTTCGGTTGGTGATACAAGAAAAGTTGGTCTTGGTCACGGAAACTTAGGTGCAATGCTTTTGAGAGAAGAAACTAAATGCTTCTGTTTCTTAGCAGGACACGAATCTTTTGCTGCTGCTGAAGGCGCAATCGGTATTGCAAGAAATGCCGACAAAGTTAGAAAAGAACCTTTAAGAGTAATCCTGAACGGTTTGGGCAAAGATGCGGCTTATGTAATTTCAAGAATAAACGGTTTTACTCATGTTGAAACAGAATATAATTACAAAACAGGCGAATTGAAAGTCGTTAAAGAAACACCGTTCTCTGACGGCGAAAGAGCAAAAGTAAAATGTTACGGAGCTGACGATGTATCTGAAGGTGTTGCTATTATGATTAAAGAAGGCGTTGACGTATCTATTACAGGTAATTCAACTAACCCGACAAGATTCCAACACCCTGTCGCAGGTACTTATAAGAAATGGGCTATTGAAAACGGCAGAAAGTATTTCTCAGTAGCATCAGGCGGCGGAACAGGAAGAACTCTTCACCCTGATAACGTTGCAGCAGGCCCTGCTTCTTACGGTATGAC
>DBXD01000084.1:5658-22600 GCA_002309425.1 Cyanobacteria bacterium UBA1221 | reverse complement strand
GGTATGGGTAACAACCCGATGGTAGGTGCTACTGTTGCTTGTGCCGTTGCTGTTGCTCAGGCTATGAACAAGTAGTTTCCCTGTCATTCTGAGGGAATGAAATGACCGAAGAATCTCATAAATTTATAATCAAAAACGCCTCCTTATATAAGGGGGCGTTTTGTTGCGTTTACTATTTCTTTTTATGATTTCCGATGTTGAAACTTACACCGACACCGCCATATGCGCCAATTTCGGAATTATAACCTCCTTCTGCGGTTATTCGGCTTTGAGTACTTTGTCCAATATTTAAATCCTGAGAATAAGACAGACTCGCATCATGAACAACAGGACTACCCGCAACATGCTGAAGTGTATATTGTCCTCTGACATCCGCATTAATTGAACTTATATGAGTATTAACTCCGGCACCTAAATATTGTTCCGTGTTTTCACCAAATTTAAAATAATTAGTTGCAGCATATGAGACATCCCCTGTTACACGAACAGCCTCACTGTTTGTGACTATTGGAATATTACTAAAAGCTGCCCCCGTATCAAGTTGAAAACCGCCGCCGATCGGAATACTACCAAAATGTCCCATAGGGATAATGGTTGCACCCATCATTCCTCCCTGAGCTCCGCCTGCCAAATGCGTACCGTCAGTATCACTCAGATTAAAGGCTGAAACCTGCGTACTGAGTGTTAAATATGGTATATCGCCATTACCATTTTCATCTCTGAAAAGTGCGTCATTTAGATTTTTACCCAATCCTACGTTATAACTTGCTCTAACTGTACCCATACCTAAATTGGAACTACCCTGTATGTTTGAGTCCCCATAAAGGTTTGTTTCGCTATGTGTAAACTGTCCTGTAACCTCAACACTTCCGCCGAGCAAAACTTCTTTTTCACTCCCCGGAATAGGTACTTTACCGGTTAAGGATACACCCTCTTTTGTAGTATTAAATTGTCCGTTTTGATAATTTTCGTAACTGACAGATGCAGATAATTCTCCTCCAAAATCAAAATGTTGCTGATCTGTGATTTGTGCATTGAGCACGGCAGAGGAATTATCTCCTGTTTTTGCAGTATATGAACCTGCTCCTGAAAGTCTGTTATTCTCGCCAATTCCGACCTGTCCTGCCACAGAAACCCCGTTAAACATGCCGTCTTGTCCGGCATACTGTGTATGTGCACCAACAGATAAAGAAGTTGCTCCTTGGGGTTCTATCAATTTTTGTGCTTCATGTAAACCGTAAGAATGACTCCTTCTCTCGTAGGTCATTGCAGCACTATTATAAGCAATTTTATCATTACCTGTTGTTAAATCGGTATTAGCTTGATATATTTTTTCTCTGTTAAAAAATTCATTTTGCGGATTTTTATTAAGTATTCCAAGATTTGGATTTGGTGAATTTTCATAATAATTGTGTGTTTCTTCTTTTACCTGCGGTGCCGGAGCTTCCTGCTCGGTTACAACTTCAGCAGGCGGTTCCTGTACGACTTCTTCCTGAACAGGAGGTTTCTGGGCCGGTGGTTCTTGTACGACTTCTTCCTGAACAGGAGGTTCCTGCACCGGCGGTTTTTGCACCGCTTCTTCTTCCGGCTTCTGTACAGGTTCTTCCTGTACCTTTTGCTCTTCAGGTTTTTGCTCAGTGGGTCTGTCAAGTGCTATATTAAAGAAGTCAAACAAATCCTGTGCCGTTGCACCTTCAATATTATGCTCTTTTAAAAAAGACAAAGCTTCATCCTCGGATAAGTTACTTACATCTCCATCCTTACCCGCAGCCGCTTTTAATTCTCTGAACATATTTGATTTTTCAAAACGTGTATCAATTTTATCATCTTTTGTTACACTATCAAATAAATTGAAAATGCTTTCCTGCACTTTTCCTTTGAATTTACTTTTGTTCCAGTCAATCTTCATCTCACCCGGAGATATTGATTGGTTTTTTGAAACATCACCAAAGGTCAATCTGAATTCACTCATATTAATATCCTCGTTTCATACACTATTTATATATCTTATATATATAAACGTTTTTTAGGCACTAAAATTGCATGTAAAACGACTGTGATTAACATTTCTTTACAAAATAAATTAGGAAATATATGCGGGTAAAAATTTTATGTAATATAAAAACAAGACCTTCGTTTTTACAGAAGGTCTTGTATGTATTAAAAGGATGTATTTATATATGGGATTATTCTCCCTTAACCTCGTTCACTGAAGCCTGTCCATTGTGTTCTGCATTATATTTATTCATGTAATCTATTGCTTCTTGCATATTTTCACTTCTATGAAGTTCGTTACCTTTTGAATCTCTTACAATCCAAGTTGTTTTTCGAGTATCAGTGGTGTTTGTTCTTTCTTCGTTATTACCACGCATTCTGGTACCGGAACCTCCATCACCGGTCGTCCATTTTGGATCGAGCGGAACCGGTGCATCAAAGTCTAACTCATATCCCAAAACATTCGGTGGTAAGAAGTACGCATCTTTCCAAATTTCACTATCAACTTCGATTTCCGGAATAACCACTTTACCGTTGTTTACGCCGCTCTCCGGGATTCCCATTCTTTTGCGGACTTCTCTGAGAACTTTCATAGCTTCTTTATTGTCGGTAATATGGTATTTTGCCTTGATAACATTTAAAGGAGTTTCTCCTCTTTTCATTTTATACGCTCTGTTCCTTTCTACAGTAGTATTGGTCTCTCCTGTAGTTACACTATCTAATGTAGCATAATCAGATGGTTTGACGGGATCAGGCTCCTTTTTAGGAGGTACTTTGTAGTCATCAATCAGGTTGAACATGTTCAGAAGTTCTTTTTCTGTCAGACATTCATTTGAACCTTGTGCATATTTCATAAATTGCATAAATTCATCTTTTGACATGTTCTTTTCTTTAGCTTTATCAACAACATATTTCATCATTTGCTGGTTTCTGTCGCCAATGACACCGCTGTAATCACCTTTGTCATATACATTGCCAACAAATTCTCTGTGATCCATTCCGCCAAGAATGTCATTGACTTTGTCATCAACAGCCTGTGCTACAGCTTTTGCCCGAGCTTTATTCTCAGCCGTTTTCGCTCCTGCTCTCATTGCAAGAGGTATTATCGGAGCACCGGGAACTAAAGCCTCACCCCAGCTGAGTCCGTATTTATCACGTTCTTCATATATATCTACTTCCTGATCCGGGTCTGTGTATGTCTGTCCCGGGACAGTTATATCCGGATCGGTTATGGTTTGGGTTGTTGACACTACTGTTGTTACTGTTGTTGTAACATCAGGGTCATTCCATTCATAATGCACTGTACCACCGGGGCCTACGTCATCGTGTTCATGATGCTCACCGGGAGTTACATATGTAACGCTAACAGTAACATCCGTGGTTACCTCATGAGTTTCTCCCGGTAGTGTTGTGTCCGGTAGAGTATGTTCTTCTCCTTCAATTGTATCCGTACGGACTTTTTCATTAGTCTTTGTTTTTGAAAGAAGACGCGCAGATATCACAGAACCGGCATAGAGCACTACTCCCACGAGAGCGCCCCATAATCTACCCCTATTTCTTGCCTTTTTGAGGTCATTAGGATCAGCTTCTATTACGTCATCTTTTTGAACATCATAACCTAAACGTTCATACAAATCCGCTGCCGGCTTAGCATTGTCTCTTGTTACCTTTCCGCCTTTTACCTTCTTGGTTGTTTTGGCAGTAAGGTCTCTTGTTTCAGCATCACGTTCCTCAAGTTCAAGCTCATTATCCGAGCCGACTCTCTGAGCTGAAATCAATTTTACCATATCCTGATTAAGTGTACCGTCTTCATTAAACGCAGTTACATATTTCTTGGCTGCATCAGGGTCATTTTTATCAATAACATTGCCGTCTACATCAACAGGGTCACCCTGTTTATCTCTCAACACAAACTCCGGTGACTTAAGAAGCTGCATATCCTCCTCTGTCAGCAATACCGGCCTTTTACCCTGTGCTTCGAGTTCTTTTTTCTGTTTTTCATATTCTTCTTTTTGATTTGGAGTGAAATAAACAGAAGCTTCAACTCTGTCTGCAGCTCTTTGAGTCTGCACCATTCCTTTTGCGTGAGCTGCCGCATCCGCATCTCCATATCCGACTCTGGTTTTTAGGGCTTCAGCATATTCTTTTTCCATTCTTGCATAATCATCTTCTGTTTGAATCTTGTCATTCGCATTTGCAAGACCTGTATTTGCTTTAGCTTTTGCCGTGAAAACCGAATTAGGTTTGCCGCCATTGATAACGGGTTCGTCCGGTGCATTTGATGCTTCCTGCTCTGCTACGAAAATATTAATTTGCTCGGCAGTAATTCCGTACGCATTCGTTATTTCCTCCTGTGTCGCTTCAAACCCATCTTGGTTAAATTCATCTTTTACAAGATACTTACCGTTAGGAAGCCGTGTAATTTGTACTCCATCAATAGCCATAATAATACATCCTTTCTCTCGGCCTCGTTTTCGTAGGTCGATGTCTTACTTGTTAATACTTCTCTATACACATATAAAAAATACGTAACGGCAAAAATTGCATGAAACTTTAGAGTTTTTTTAAATCGAAATTAAAATTTCTTAATATATCTGAATTTCAGGCCCCAAAATTCAACTTAACAAAACTTCATAATTTAGCTATTTTGTATATATTATATATTTATCGTTTCTGATCTTATTATATATTTTTTATTTAAAAAGCACTATATTAACACCGCTTATGATGTTAATAATTTACAAACAGAAAGGACTTATAAACTTATTAACTCAATAACTTGTTAAATCAAAAATTATATCTTTTTTTTCAATTTTCGTATTATAATATAACCATGATGAACACAGAGAATATTGTTGAACGCATACGCGAAATAATAGATGACGAAACTCAACTTCAGCTTAAAGAGGAGCTGAACAGTTATCACGAAGCGGATTTAGCGGATATTTTTCAGGAATTAAAACCTGAAGAAAGGCTAAAATGTTTTAATCTGCTTGATATTGAAAAAGCGGCAGATTTGATGGAATATTTATCCCCTCAAATTCAGGTGGAATTGCTCGGCGATATTGACGAAGAAGTTGCATCGAGAATACTTACAAAACTTCCTCATGACGCGGCGGCAGACGTCCTGGGCGATATGGAAGAGGATGAAAGTGAAACTTACCTCGACAAACTGCCTCACAAATTTTCGGAAGAAGTCAGAGAACTGCTTACTTATAACGAAGATACCGCCGGCGGTATGATGAACCCTGTTGTTCTTACGGTTAATTCCGATATGAGTGTAAAAGACGTCTTAAATCATATAAGAGTCAGCGCTACGGAAGATAATATGGAATTGTATTATGTTTACGTTGTCGATAAACAAAATCATCTTTTGGGTGTTATTTCGCTCAGAAAACTTCTTACTTCTCCGATAAACCAAAAGATAGAAGATATAATGATTTCAGATATCGTAAAATTACATGTTGATGATTACAGTGACTACGTAATTGACGAATTTATGAAATACCAATATAACGCATTACCTGTGGTTGACCTTTATAACAGACTTAAAGGGATGATTACATGGGATGACGTTCACGATTTATTTGAAGAAGAAACAACGGAAGAAATTTACCAGACATCAGGTATCTCGACTGCTGAGGTTGATGAAGATGAGATTTTGTCAGGCAGCATGACAAGAGCAATAAGGGCAAGAACTCCGTGGTTGTTTATTACCCTGCTTGGGGAATTTATTGCGGTAAATGTCGCAAATCATTTTGACCATACTTTTTCGGCATTACCGATAGTTGCAGCGTTTATGCCTCTTTTGGCAGGTTTGGGCGGTAATATCGGAACNNACCTTAATGGTCAGAGGTCTTTCTACCGGTCAGGTTACAAAAAGCTCGGCATTGCACCATATATTGAGAGAAACTTTTATCGGAGCAACGATTGGCTTGATTTTTGGTATGGTGGTAATGCTTGCGACATGGGGTTGGCAGCACAGCGTCGGACTTGGTGTTGTTGTAGGATTGGCGATGATGATAAATATGACTATGGCAACCGTTATAGGAACCCTGACCCCGCTGGGTTTAAAAGCGGTAAAAATAGATCCTGCGGTTGCATCAGGCCCTGTTATTGCAACAACAATAGACGTTGTGGGATTACTTGTATATTTCTCAATGGTTACAATTTATATCCTCCATTTTATCTAAATTTAGGATTAAAAGAATTGTCAATTGAGCGTTTTTAAGTTAGTATGTAATAGATAAGATATTTATTAATTCACGAAAGAATATTATGGCGACATATAAAAGATCCGTAACCGGTGTAAAAAGAAGACCCCAGGGAAAATATAGCGGTCGTAAAAAGGATATGAATGAAATTAAGCGCAAACAGCAAAAAGGAGCCTTGTTTGCAAAGTTTTTCGTAATGTTTATATTTATTTCGGTGGCAGCCGTTATCGGGATGTTTTATTATGCGCTGAAATCTGATTTTTGCGAACAGCATTTCGGGTTAAATTCTCCCGTTACAAAGTTTTTCAAGCAAATGGCAAGTGATAACAGCAAAAAAGCAAATGCCGAATTTTCTCTGCCATTCGGTCACAGAAGAAAAAATATATTGCTGCTTGGAGTCGATGCAAGCGAAAACCCTGATGATTTGTGGACAGGCACGAGAACAGATACAATAATTATTATAAATATTGACCCCAGAACAAAATCCGTCAATGCAATTTCAATACCGAGGGACAGTAAAGTATACCTGCCCAACCACAACGGCATACAAAAAATTAATGCCGCACACGCTATCGGTGGTGTTAATATGACCGTAAAAACGATAGAAAATACTTTAGGTATAAATATTGACAGATATATTATGGTTCACGATAATGCCGTAAGGAATATAGTTGAAGCTCTGGGCGGAGTTGATGTTTATGTCGAAAAAAACATGTACTACAATGATTATGCGGGCAAATTACATATAAATTTGAGTAAAGGTTATCAGCATTTGTCTGCAGATGAAGCGATAGGATATTTAAGATTTCGTCACGACCCGTTGGGTGATATAGGCAGGACTCAAAGACAGCAATGGTTTTTGAGAGGGCTTGTGGATACTCTTAAAAAGCCTGAAACAATTTCAAAATTGCCGGAAGTTGTCAGCGCTTCCAGAAAATATATTAAGACTGATATGTCATTGTATGAACTTACACAATTTGCAATGATGGCAAAACATATTGATATGGATAAAGTTGAGATTGCGACTTTACCCGGAGCTCCTAATAAAAGAGGTTATATAAGTTATTGGATTTTAGACCCGGACAAGACTCAGGAAGTTGTAAACAGACTCATATACAGAAGAAGTTATAGCAGAGAATTTGAGGATGCCCCGACGGCTTCTGTTGTTTATACTGACAGTGAAAGTGCTGAAGCCGGTAAAATTAAAGAAGCATTAAAGAATAACGGGGTTAATGTTACCTGTGAATCCCGCATTTCAAAAACTCATTCACAATTTATTGCACACAATAAAAAAGTTACAAACGAATATTTTAATAACCTGAAGAAAGATGTTTCAGGACTTGCAGGGTATCAGTTTGTATATGAGCCTGTAATTTATATGTGCGGCGAAACAGATTTTACGGTAGTTGTTGCGGGCAAGTAAAAATTTTACATCAGTTTATCAAAACATTCTTCAAATGTCGGGAAAGAAATATTTACCCATTCAAAACCGTTTATGGCAATTTCTTTTTCACAGATTAAACCCACAACAAACAAACTCATGGCAAGCCTGTGGTCATTGTATGTTTCAACTTCAACCCCGCCTGTGAGTGTCGTTTTACCGTGAATTATAAATCCGTCATCAAGTTCTTCAATATTTGCGCCGAGTTTTTGTAATTCTTTTACAGTTGTTGCAATTCTGTCGGATTCTTTGTTTCTCAAATCTTTAGCGTCTTTAATAATCGTATCCCCGTCTGCCTGAGTTGCAAGCACTGCAATTACCGGGATTTCATCAATAAGTTTCGGGATTAATTCCCCTGATATTTTGCAGGATTTCAGTTCGGAAGATTTTACCCGAACATCTCCGACCTGTTCCCCTGAAACAGTTTTTTCATCAAGAATTTCAAGGTTTCCGCCCATTTGCTTAACGACTTCTATAATACCGTTTCTTGTGGGATTTAAGCCGACATTTTTAATTATAATATCCGAATTGGGAACAACAAGTCCGGCTGCGATAAAGTATGCGGCAGAAGAAATATCTCCGCATATTGTTATTTCTTTGGGTTCAAGCGAGGATTTTGTGACAGAAACGGTAAGCCCGTCTGTTCTGATATTTGCCCCCATATACTTGAGCATAATTTCGGTGTGGTTTCGGGATAAATAAGGTTCTGTATAACATGTAATCCCGTCGGTATTCAGACCTGCTAAAAGCACACAGGATTTGACCTGAGCGGAGGCAAGTTTTGAAATATAACTTATCGGGTGAAGTTTTGAGCCGAAAATTTTAAGCGGGGCATGATTTTCTGTCGATTCGATTTTTGCACCCATAAGGGCAAGCGGTTCTATAATGCGTTTCATCGGGCGTTTGGACAGGCTTTCGTCACCTGAGAGGACAGAGTTAAAATTCTGACTTGCAAGGATACCGGACACAAGCCTCATTGTAGTTCCCGAGTTTCCGCAATCAAGATTTGTTTTTGGGGCAGACAGTTTGCCTGATGAAGTTATTATTAAGGTTTCGGAGTCTTTGTATTCGGCATTTATTCCGAGTTGTTTAAACAGGTTCAGAGTTGAGAGTGGGTCCTGACCTGACGAAAAATTTTTTATAACGGAAGTTCCGTTCGCAAGAGCGGAAAACATAACGGCTCTGTGTGAGAGCGATTTGTCTGACGGAATTGTAATTTCGCCGTTTAAGCCTTCAGGACATTTTGAAACTTTTTTTATCATAAAAAAATTTTACCATGAAAAATGTTTGTGATAGTATAAGATTATAAATCGAAAAGGAGACGTGTCCGAGCGGTTTAAGGTGCAATCTTGGAAAGGTTGTGTGGGAGCAATTCCACCGTGAGTTCGAATCTCACCGTCTCCGAATTACTGCCGATAGGCTTTTGCTTATCGGCAGTAATTGTTTGAGAGAAGTGATATGAGAACTCACACCAAGCAAAGCTTGGTCAGTGAGGTCGAGCGTGAGCCGGCAGAGAGCGGAGGACTTTTGATAAAAGAATGAAATTCTTGAAATCAAAATCCGGAGACTCGTTTAACGCCGGCAAGCAAGACAATCTCACCGTCTCCGAATTAAAACCCGCCTGAATGGCGGGTTTTTAATTTGGAAATGGCAGTGATGAGAACCTCAAATATTGAGTTCGGCGGATTTTGACAATAGTGAAGTGAGCGTTGCAGGGAAAAATAAAAGTTTGCGAAAGTAACAAGCTGTTCGCAGGACAGGTGAGCAAACTTTTCCTAAACAAAATAATAAATTAAGCGAACGAAACTATTATAGTGAAAAGTTTGATTGAGCGGATGTTTATGCTAAGCATAAACGCAGCGAAAACAAAAACTTTGAACGGTCAATAATCCAAGATACAATCTCACCGTCTCCGAATTAAAGCCCGCCTGAATGGCGGGTTTTTAATTTGGAAATGGCAGTGATGAGAATGTAGAAAGTGGTGCAGATTGCAAATTGCAGACAGTTTGCAATTTTTTATAAAACCCACTCATATCAAAGGTTTTGACGGTCGGGAGTTGTTTGACTACGAATTTGCAAACTGCACTTATTTTCACTTTATCTTCATTTTAACTGCTCGTACTTTCACTTTATTTGATAAGGGCTTTCGCAATTTGGCATTTTATTGATATATAAAAAAATATAAAAATAGCAATTTTTTCATAAAAATTTACTTATATATAATATGGAAATTTCCGATATTAAAACAACTCAATCAGCATATCCAAGTTACAATGCCGTTCAGATAAGTGTGAATAAGCCTACGGTTAGTACACCTCAGCCTAATGTAATCTATGATTATCCACAAGCTGATAAACAGCTATGTTATCCGCCAATTAAAACAAATATTGCTGAGCAATATAATATATCCTCGCCAATTTGGACTCCTGCGTTTGGTAAATGTGAAAATATAAAAGTTCTTGATTCATCGGGGAATATTGTTCAAAATGTTGAGTTTAAAAAAGACGGAGACAAGTTAACAGAAGAAATTTTTGTAAAATGTGTAAACAGCTCTACCGTAAATAAAACGATAGTAAATGACAGCAACAAAAAGTCTATGACTTTAACTTTTAAAAATAAGAACGGTGAAACCACAGGACAAGAAAACCGTACTTATGAAAAACTTGATGATGATACAGCAATTTCTGTTCACAACGGCAAAATGTACAAAATAAGCGGTTTATCAGGTGATGTTATAACTGTTGAACACAACGGTCAGAAAAAAGTTATTGATTTAGGAAAGAAAATTCAACCGACTTTGGACACTATTGAAAATGAGCCAACTCAAAAACAAATATCACAAGAGCAAAGAGAATTTTTACTTAATTCTGTTAAAAAATTATCTGGCGATATAATTTTAAAATTTGATGAAGAAGTAGACCAAATGGTAATGCTTGATACAGATGAATATGAGGGATTTTACAGAAACGATAATGGTGTAAGAAAATTCAAATTATCTCAAAAAGTAAAAGATGATATGACTTTTATTCATGAACTCGGGCACGCAATAAATCACATTGACTCAATGGGTAATGATGTTAACCAAAATAATTGGAGTAATAAAGTATACTGGAGCGACAATAAAGATTTTGCAAAAGCAAGAGAAATTGAAATGAACAATTTCCGAAACCGTTGCAAAAATGATGCTATAATAAAACCTATGGGGAAATTTATCTATGATGACTTTGTCGAAAAAGGTTATATGGGTTATGAAGAAGGACAAAAAGACGGTCAAGATGAAGAATTTGCAGAAATGACAGGTTTTATTAACTGTATGGATGTTGATTGGTTGAATGAACGAGTTACGTGTATGCTTCAATTTATGCCGGAGTCAACCCAAATGGTTTATAAGAAAAATCAAGAATTATTTTAGATTCAAATTTTATTTATTCTCTTAAATTAAGCCTTACAACATGTCTGTTAGTCAGTAGTTTAGGTAAAACCCAACAAAAACAAGACAATGTGATATTTTTAAATTAAAAATTCTCAAAAACTCTGTTCTTTCTTCTCAAATCGACAGTTATTTTATGATTACTGTCGGTATACTAAAGCCTTGCCTACTTTTTTCAGTTTCAAAAAACTATGCATTAACGCTTAAACGGGTATTTTTTATATCGGCAGATTGCGGCTGTTCAGGTGTTGGGGCAGGTTGTTTTGGTTTTTCAAATCCGAGTAATTTCAGTGCCGGATGAACAACGAGGTGGCTTACCTGAGGTGATATAATAGCCAATCCCAGTACGCATCCGACAATATTACCCAATTCAATTGCGCCTTTTACAATACTGTATTTTTCAGGTTTATCCTGATTAATAAGGTTATTTTTAATTTGCTCGGAAAACTCTAAATTTTTCCCTTTTTTCTGCATTACATTTAATCTTTCGGCTTTTTCCATTTTGGAAAGTTTTAAGTAATTTAAGTAATTTTTTGCATTCTTAAAATAGCCAAAGGCTTTTTCATCTTTAAAACCTTTTTTGGCAAGCGCAAAAGCTCCGTTTTTAAAGACGGGTATGACAAGGGCCATATACACACCAAGGCATGTCAGCTGATATAAAAATTCTTTCACTGCCGCATAATTTTTCGTAGATTTGTCTAATTTTTTGTCGGCAAGAATAAAAGAGGGTCTGCCGATTGCTTTCATACCTGTTTCAATAGAAACTGAGCGTGTTGTACTTTGAGCAACATTGGAGAGTATGGGGTTAGTCAAAAAATTGGATATCATTCCTACCATGGTGCACCTACCTTTGTAATTTCGGGTTTGGCAGGCAGGAAGCCCTCCATAGATACATAATTATAAGGTTTTTTTACGGAAACTTTATTTTTTGGAACAATATTTTCGGGAACGGCATTTTCTTTAATGTCAAGTTTATGCTCCGCATTTGAACTGTTCTGAACTTTTTTTGAAAACGGTTTTGTCACAAGTGATGCAAGTGCAGGGATAACAAAAAGTGCGGCTACACAAACTCCGAGGAAATTAGCATTATGCTTGGCAACTTCCATTTTTTCAGGGCTAAGGCCTTTTAATTTTCCCGCAATTACCTCAGACAATTTACCGACACCGAGGTATGTCGGAATTGCAACAACTTCTGTCAAGCCTTCTCTTGCTGCAGCATATTTTTTTGTTTCTTTTTTTTCATGCTTATCCGCGAGAGTAAATATCGGGCGAAAAATACCTTTTGCAGCAGCAATCGCAACAACGGCATAGGTTGCCTTGTTACTTTCTCCTAACTTTATACATAAATCTTTTATCTTAGGTAATTTCATATATATTTTTAAACCCGAACAAAATTATTTTTGCTGCTGTGTTAAACCATCTTTACAATTAATATACGGAATTTTCTATTCCAAAATTGTTTACATATAGAGAATATTACAATCAAAAACAAATGTCAAAATTTTTGTTGAAAATTTCCGCATATTATGCTATTATTATCCCCGTTGAAATAAGATTTATTTTTTAAATAAGGAGTTAAGGATATGGCAAAAAAGCATTATTTTGTTAATGACTTGGCTAACGACTATGTTGTTACGCCGGGCAGCAAGGACACAATTTGTATTCATGGTGACGGAAATTCCGCATACTGTTATCTAAATGTTGATATAAGCGAATATCCCAACGTCTACCAGTATTTAAATATTCCGACAAAAGTCGGTAATGATTTGGTTGTTAAAACAATTTTTATTGACAGCAGTTATGCAGTTATCAAAACCGTTACAACAACCATACAAAATTATTACACTGATTTAACCCTCCAGGAGCTTGAATATGAGTCATTTGGTCAGCCTGGTATAATAAATCAATCTACTCCTCTTGGCAGATACGGTTTGTATGCAGAAGGTATGCCTCATACCACATATTCTGACTTTATTTTGGCATCGGGCGGTAAAAATGCTGAATTGACATTATACAGCGGCGGTTCGGATTATGTGTATGATGCAAAGGGTAATGATACATACAATTTTCATAAGGAATACTATTCGGGCAGTTATGCTTATTATGACAGTTCTAATTACACAGGTTATGATACAATAATGGAGAATAAAGGTAATGATGTTTATGTAGTAGATACTGACGGAGGAATGGCAAAGATTTATGATGCTGCCGGAAAGGATTACTACTTTGCAAAAGGAACATATTCCCGTTTAGATATATATGACTCAAAAGGTAATGATACCTATGAAACAGATGATAACGGTTTTGTATATGTTGATGACTACAAAGGTAATGATACTTACAGATTTTCCGGGAATATGGACTCTAATGTTGATGATTATGCAGGTAAAGACAAGTACTATATCAGTAATTCAACTCCCGAAAAAGACAGTCATGATATCTCTGATTATGCCGGAAAAGATTATTACGAAATAACAAATTCTAAGGGTGTTAATATTTATGACAAAGTCGGGAATGATAAGTACGTTGTAGAGGATTGTGAAGGACTTAATACTTCTTCCTGGAATACGGATTTATACATTGGTGATGACGCAGGAAACGATGTTTATAAATTAGATGATGTAAGGTTCAACAACTACGATTACTCTTACGAAAATATTCTTGACGAAGCCGGCAACGATAAATATACTATGAATGATATCAGTTATCTCTGGATTAAGGACGAAGAGGGAAAAGACAAATATAACATAACCGGGGACACTTATGAAGTAAAAATTGAGGATTATGCCGGCAAAGATACATATAATTTGGAAAACTGTCGGTATGCCTATATTTATGATTACGGCACAGGAAACGATAAATATAACATAAAGGGTATGTATTCATATGATGTGAATATTAAGGACGATGGCGGTAAAGATACGTATAATATTAAAGGCTCATATGATAAGAAAACCAAAACCACAAATTGGGTTGAGGATGTGTATATTGATGATTACGGCGATTATCAGGATACCTACAATATGCAGTATGTTGATTATTTTGATATATACGACTATGGTAATACAAAGGATATCTATAACATAAAATCAAGCTGGGGCTGGATACAAGATTACGGCGGAAGCGATGTTTATAATATTGGGAAATTAATAGACTCAAATAGTCGTATAAGAATTATAGACACCGATGGAGATAATGACATACTAAATCTCAGTGCAATGAAAAAGAATAACGTTGTGCTTATGACAGACATTAGCAGCGGAAATGATTTTTGTAATAATTCGCTTATTATATATGATAAAAATTCTCAGACATTTGTATATATTGAGGATTTTTATGCAGATGAGAACAATGACGGATACCTTGATCTCTCGGGCTTTGGGGTCGGACACATTGAAACTATAAAAGCCGGAGGGAAGAAACTTGACACAAACAACGGGGATATTGCGTATGTCTTCGACACTATAAGACAAGATGTAGCATCTTGGCTTGCTAATAATACATCATTTAGTAGTATACAAGAATTATTGCGTGATGGTACTGATGAACAGAGAGCCTATCTCGCCGCAGTATTTGAGAATGCTCAGAGCATGATGTAATCCAAAACTCAAATATTGCTTAAAAATCAATCTTACAACACCCTCAATCTTGAGGGTGTTGTTTTATGCAGGCATTTACATGTCATTGCGAGTCAGTCAGAGGACTGACTGACGTGGCAATCCAGCTGATTGTATGACAGGGAGAAAACACTTAAAGACCACCTGGCAATTCACTTTTACAGGCTTTGAATAATTGGCTGGATTACTTCGGACGTCAGGCTTCTGCCGCCCTCGTAATGACATGAGCATGTTATTGCGAGGAGCGCAGAAAAGCAGGATAAACTTTAGTCTACCCCGCAATTCTAAACAATGCCGATATTCTGTTTATAAGATTTTTTTCTGTACAAGTTCTTTTAAACTTTTCTCTGTCGCTAATCAGCATGTTAAACAACTTTTTATTTACCTTAGTGAAAAAGTGAGAATCTATCTCCCCGTTATCATAGAACTTTTTAAAATCATCATAAAATTTTTGCAAAAATTCATCTTTATCGTTTTCATCAATCCTTTTAAAATTCCACATATAGCCGTTCCACTGATTTATAAGTTTTTCGGAATTTGCGTATTTTTTTATTTCGGAATGACTGTTCATAAACGCCGTCAGCTCACCGTATTCCCCGCATATTGCAAAAGCTTTTTCTTTTGAATTTATTGAAGAATTTTCATTATCCTGTCTGTAATGGGTATATGCTTTTCGGGTACAGATGATTTTTTCTGCAAGACATATCGTCTTAATCCTGAAAGAAGTATCCTGATAACTTGCTCCGGGAGTAGGCAAAAACTTTATGTTATTTTTAAAAATAAAATCTCTCTTATATATTGCCGCCCATATTGTTGTTTTGTTTCTTATAAGCAGCGGGGTTTCTTTTATATTAGTAACTTTTTCTTCAGGATATTTTGATGTTGAATTAACTTTTTTAATCTTATTTTTTTTAGCCCAATAAAGATAGAAATCGGAAATAACTAAATCCGCATCCTTGCTTTTTGCAAGGTTATACAATTCCTCATACATTTCGGGTTCGGTAAAGTCATCAGATTCCAAAATCCCGATATACTCGCCCGTTGCTTGCTCCGCTCCGAAGTTCATGGAATCCCCGTAGCCGGAATTGGGTTTGTCTATAACTTTTATACGGGTATCTTTTTCAGCATATTCTTTAATTATTTCTGGTGAAGAATCCGTCGAACCGTCATTTATACAAATTATTTCAATATCTTTTAGTGTCTGGTTGGTAAGACTGTCCAGACATTCTCTCAGATAATTCTCCACATTATAAACAGGAACAAGTACCGAAACTTTTGGCATAATTACCTCTTATTAAAAAACCTTTTCCTTAAATCCCGAAAAGTATATTGTACAAGTTCTTTCGGCAAACTGTCCATATATTCTTTATAGTCAGGATACGGATTTTTCATTCTCCACGGCTTGCCTGATTTCCCTGCATAATGTACCATAACAGGATTTTTTTTTGCTTCTTCCAAATCCTCTAAAGAATAAATCTCTTTTAAAAATTTATATTCTTTTGCTTTTGTTATGTCCTCGCCGTACTCTATACTCTGGAAAACCCCGTAACGAAAATCTAACGGCAAAATTTTGTCACATGTAATATTTAATACATCAAGGTCGAAAAATTTAAGTCTGTTCCCAAAATGCTCTATTGCTTCAAAAAACTTTTTAACGGTTTTTTCTTCCCGCATTAATCCGCAGTTCATCACAATAAAACTTGATATAAAAATTTTGTCATTTGTGTTTTCCGGAAAATATTTGTGGCAAACCATTTTGTTTTTTCTGTTCAGTTCAACGGGAACCGCTGCAAATTCATTACCCGCCAAATCCGTATTGTAAACTTCGCTCAAATCCCCTTTAAATAACACATCAACGTCAGAATAAATAACCTTGTCATATTCTTTTAAGATTTCCGGTATCAGCAGGCGGTAATAAACAATCTCTGTCCACGATTTCCTGTTATGAGGAGCATCTAAAAATATTTTGGGATTTATATAATGAAAAGAAATTCTGTGATTAGTATTTTCTGCTAACCTTGTTATATTCTTTTGATTTTTTATATCCAAATCCGAATGAAAAATTCTTATGTCGTAACTTGTATCCCCTTTTGCACAATCAATCAGACTTTTTATTGCAACGGAGGCCCCGAGAATTATGCGTTTATCAAAACAGAATACAACAGGAATATTCATTTTATTTTCCTCCTGAAATCGCTGATTTAAGGTTTTTGAGTGATTCAGAGTATAAGTTGTCGGTATAAAG
>DBXD01000084.1:0-5606 GCA_002309425.1 Cyanobacteria bacterium UBA1221 | reverse complement strand
GCGTAATCATCATCTGATTTATAAATAACTGAATTAAATTTGTCAAAACCGTTTATTGGTGCAAAATCCTCAGTAATAACACAAGGCTTTAAAAACCCGTATACGAGCTGAAAATTTCCGCTTGTACTCCAGGTTTTATACCTTGAATGTTGCTTCTCGTTATAGGAAGTCAGTATAAAATCAGCTTTTTCAAGTTCTTTATACAAATCGGAAAAAGAAATTCTGCCCGTAATATCAAAATACGGAAGAAGTTCATCCGGTATTCCTTTCATACTGCCCTTGCCCGCAACCGTTACTTTAAAATTTCTATATCCCTCATCGTACAAAATTTTTACGGCATTTACAATGAGTTCATTGTTTTTCTTTTTGCTTTGTATTGCACCAATGGTTATAAAACGGGTAATATCTTCATTTTTTGGAGTAATCTTTACATGCCCGAAATAATGCGGGTTTACAACGGTAGTGCTTGCTCCCTTATAATCCATTTTTCTGAGAGTAATAATTTTGTCCTGCCATGTTCCGGCATCAACAGAGGTTTTAATACCGTGTTCCACCAATAATAATTTTGACGGACTTAAACTCTTATTAAAACAATTATAAACATCGCCGTAATGTATTCTGTCACAAAGTTTACCAACCGTTGTAACAAGAACACCCTGAATTTTTCTCAACTTTGCGTTTTTAAAAAACTTCTTCGTTTCAGAACGGGTCAGTCTGTTATAACTTATATTTTCATGCCCGAATCTTGAGAACAAACCCTCGTCATACCTGTCAGGATTAAGCAGAACAGATACGTGATACCCTAAATCCAGTAAATATTTGGCATAACCCGGAACAACTTCGGCATGAGAGTAACTGCACGGTTCCCAGATTAAAAATGTATTTTCTCTGATTACAGGTCTTTTATACCTTGTTACATTTTCATACCAGGGTTTAATGTATGTTTCAATTATTGCTTTGTAAAATCTCGGACGCAAGAAGATGAACGGCCGATATTGTATATATTTAATAAGTGCAATTCTTTTACTCTTTTTAAGTTTTTTCAGTCCCTGTTCATCAAGTTTCCACGGGGTAAAACTCAAATATTTATAATAATACTCCGTATGATAGTTCCAGTTCCCGTATTTCCAGGGTTTTTGCTGTCCTACATAGTGAATTATCCAAGGTTCTTTGGTATAAATTGAGCGATTTGTAAAATTACTTGTCTGAACGTTCCAGCGAGGGTCTATAACTTTTATCCTGCCCTGCAAAACTTCATTCAGAATCTCCTGATCACCCATTTTTATAGTATCAATGTGGGCTTTTGTATACTCTAAGAATAAATCTTCAATATTTTCATCTCTGATTTTCTTCAAATCCATAACAACCATACCGGCATTTACATATGAAGAATTTTTCTTCAACATTCTGAAGTTAATATCCTGAGCCCCTGCAATTACCGCTTCCTCAATATTAATTCTGAATAAACTGCTCAAATCCCTGTTTACCACCATATCACAGTCAAAGTATATTATTTTGTCAATATTCGGAAGCAAAGTTGCAAGTTTTAGCCTGTAATATGTCGCAATAGAAATGTAAGAATGTGTTTTTATTTTTTTATAATCTTCAAACAGACTTTCATCTATTGGTACAAAGTTAATCTCACACGGCTTTATTGAAGTTAAGGATTTAATTTTCTCCTTGTTTTCTTCACTAATTCCGCCATCCAAAATATATAAAGCAAGAGATGTTTCAGGCAGTGCATTTATAAGAATTGATGCAACTACCACCCCTGCATATCGGGCATAATTGTCATCACACGCAATACCAACATTTATAACACCGGACATTAATAATCCTCTTACATAATAAATAATTCCTGAATGTATAATATCACAAATATATATTTATAATTATTATTTAACAAAAAGTTTAGCCCATTTTCTATTTTATTTTTTATTTTTACGGTATTATATTGTTAGCAAAAATATATTGAGGCTGAAATGAAATATTCAAAATACTCCACAGTTATTGTAGGAAGCGGTATCGCAGGACTTTATGCCGCACTGAAAATAGAGCAGCAGGCAAATTTGCCGGACGGAATTTTACTCATCACAAAATCAAAACTCGGAGAAAGTAATTCCCGTTATGCTCAGGGCGGAATGGTCGGAGTTATAAAAGAAAATACGCAGGACTCTACCTCCTCACACATAAGTGATACTCTAAAAGCCGGGGCAGGTCTTAGCGAACTCAATACAGTAAAATTTATTTCAGAAAATTCAGACAGAGTTATAAAGGATTTACTTAACTATGGAGTTGAATTTGATAAAGACGAAAACGGAAATTGGACATATACACTAGAAGCTGCACATAGTGTAAACAGAGTTCTTCATTCGGGCGGAGATGCGACAGGCAGAATGATTGAGCAGGCACTCTGCAAAAGTCTTTTATCCAATAACAATATTGACGTATATGAACAATCCTTAGCCGTTGAATTATTGGTTAATGCAAAATCAGAATGCAGGGGCTTAATAGTATTTAACGATATTACAAAAGAATACGAAATCGTGTATTCTCCTGTCGTAATACTTGCAACCGGCGGTATAGGACAACTGTATAAATATACAACAAATCCGGCAGGCGCAACAGGTGACGGTATTGCTTTAGCATACAGAGCAGGGGCGATTTTGCAGGATATGGAATTTATACAGTTTCACCCGACAGCACTTGCTATTGATAACGGAGAAAACAGATTTCTGATATCCGAAGCGGTCAGAGGTGAAGGCGCAAAACTTGTTGATTCTGACGGCGTTGAATTTATGTATAAATATGACGAAAGAAAAGAACTTGCCCCCAGAGATATTGTTACCCGCGCAAACTTTAACGAGATGCGTTCTAACAATACGGATTGCGTTTACCTTAATGCAACATGTATTGATGCAAAGAAAATTGCTGAGCGTTTTCCGAATATTTCAAACAAATGCCTGGAAAACGGTATTGATATTACAAAAGATTTTATACCCGTTGCACCTGCTGCCCACTATTTTATGGGCGGGATAAAAACAAATATAGAAGGGCAATCCTCTCTGAAAGGTTTATTTGCTATCGGGGAGGCTTCTTCAACAGGCTTGCACGGAGGAAACAGATTGGCAAGCAATTCTCTGTTAGAATGTGTTGTTTGTGCTTATGAAGTGGCAAACTTCCTGAAAACCGAGAACCTGAATGCCCCGAAACAGATTGATGAAAATATAAAAAATATTATTGATGAATATTCCTTTGATGGTGAAGATTCGGAAATTGACGTGAATTCTTTTAAAGCGGAATTAAAAGATATAATGTGGTCTTATCTGGGAATACTTCGGGATAGTAAATCAATAAGTACAGGTTTGGAAAAAATTAATGTATTAATAAATAAATTCAATAAAACTTCAAAATGTGCAAGTAAAAGTGAATACGAATTTCGCAACATGCTTATTGTTGCAAGACTGATAGCAATTTCAGCATTGAATCGCAAGGAGTCAAGAGGCGCTCATTACAGACTTGATTATCCGGAATTATCGGAGAATCCTATTCACAGCTGCATTACAAAAGATGAAGGAGAACTCTGCTTTGCTTAGTAATTTTTATATAGAAGACCATATAAAAGCCGCATTAAAAGAAGATATTGGCTTTGGCGACATCACAACCGAAAACCTGACAGGTGAAACAGAAACTTTGTCAGCATGCTTAAATTCAAGAGTAGATGGAATTTTATGCGGTACGGAAGTTTTTAAAACCGTTTTTAAAATATTATCCCAAGAGGTTGAGGTTAATTTTTATTTAAAAGACGGCGATGAAATATCAAAGGGAGA
This sequence comes from Cyanobacteria bacterium UBA1221, assembly GCA_002309425.1. Taxonomy (GTDB): domain Bacteria; phylum Cyanobacteriota; class Vampirovibrionia; order Gastranaerophilales; family Gastranaerophilaceae; genus UBA1221. Next base: position 1,776 of record DBXD01000084.1, on the reverse strand, counting down.
TAAAATTGCAGATATAAAAGGTCCGGCAAGAGCAATACTCATGGGAGAAAGAGTAGCACTTAATTATATCCAGCGAATGAGTGGAATTGCAACGGAAACCAATAAATACCAAAAGGCTATCGGAGAATTACCCGCAAAAATTGTTGACACAAGGAAAACGACCCCGAACTTCAGGGCATTTGAAAAGTATGCAGTTAAAACAGGAGGCGGTGCACTCCACAGATTTAATCTGTCTGATTGTGCAATGATAAAAGATAATCATATAAAGTTTGCAGGCTCTATCACAAATGCGGTAAGACAGCTTAGAGAAAACATTTCTCACGCACACAAAATTGAAGTCGAGTGTGACAACCTTGAACAAGTCAGAGAAGCGGTTTTATCCGGCGCAGATATAATTATGCTTGATAATATGACATTAGAAGATATGAAAAATGCATGCCAAATAATAAATAAACAGGCTATTGTTGAAGCAAGCGGAAATGTAACTTTAGATACCGTATATTCTATTGCCCAATGCGGAGTCGATATAATTTCTTCAAGTGCAATTGTTGCAAAAGCTCCGACTTTAGATTTGGGATTAGATATTTTATAAATTTTAAAACCCTGATATAGCTTGTTTTTCAGCATGTTTGTTAAGAAATATTACAAATAATAGACAAAAAATTAAAGTTTTTTGCATACCTGCCGTCATGCATGGTACGGAAATTAAATGAAAGGGCACGTACTATGGGTATGGCAGCATCTCAAGCCAGATTTCTAGGTCTGACGGCGAGAAAAACAAATACCGAATATGAAGGACAGCAAGTCAACCAACAACGTACTATGTTGGCTAACAAAAGCGCCAACTACTACAATGACCTGTTGGGGATGAGCGTTCCTATCCCTCCGAGTGTTGATGACTACACTAAGACAGTCTACTCATTCACCGATGGCGCTTTGGAAAATACTATTAATTCTTTAATCGCTCAGGCTGACGGTACCTACTTAGTTAATTATACAAGAACTTGGACTAACGACCATGCCGTTGTTGCTGCTCCGTCATCTATAGTTACAAGATCAGCTGGTGAGCCTGACCATCCATACAGAGTCGGGTCTAAAGTTCTCAGAAAAATGGGAGGAACTTTTGAAAACCTTGATCTCTATTTCAGAGAAAATGATCCTTACCTAAAGACTTTGACTGAAGATCAAATTCGAGATGTTCTTCGCGAAGAAGAAGAATATAAACAAATGCTTAATAACAAGTATGGTATCGATGTAGACAATTGTTATGTTATTTATAAACTGGATACATCAGCTAATGACTGGATTCCTACTTTCTATGATAAAGCTGCATTAGATGCAGCAATATACAGCGAAACAGGAAGCTCTCAGACTTTCATTCAGGCTTATACTGTCGGTCGTGAAATCGAGAGAGATGAAATGGGCGGTATTATTGCAAGATTAGAAAAAGATTCCGGCGGAAGATATATGAATATTACCTTCCAGGATGTTAATAACAACGACATCACTTATCCGCTGGTTACAAGTACCACTACCGATCAGGCTGCTTACGAAGCCGCTCACAATCAGTACGAATACGATAAAGCTCAATATGATAAATCTGTTCAGGATATTAACAGCAGAATCGAAATTATACAAGCAGAAGACCGTTCTCTGGAATTACGCCTGAAACAGTTGGATACAGAAAGAAATGCTATCCAGACAGAAATGGAAGCCGTTTCAAAAGTTATCGAAAAGAATACTCAGGATACTTTCAAAACTTTCAGCGGCTAGTAA
>DBXD01000078.1:36076-41941 GCA_002309425.1 Cyanobacteria bacterium UBA1221 | reverse complement strand
TTCCATTTGCCGTTTGAATTGATTGAGCGGACATGAAATCCTCTTTTGGTCTTATAATATCCCCAATAATCTTTTACAAATTGTGGTTCATTTCCTGTTAATTTTTCAGGCAAACCCTCCGCACCTTTATAATTACCTTTTTTGAAGTCCTCTGTTCTTTGCTTATTTAATGTCTGTTTCATTTCATTGCGGGCATTTTCATCAACGGAATCGTTATAGCCTTTTGCGGAAACTCTTGTCATATCGTACATTGTAACGGCGGTTGTTGCCTTAATCCGTGTATCAATAGCGGCAGCATTTATTGCGAATCCTCCAAAACCGCAAATTCCTAAAATACCGATTTTATCTGCATCAACATTTTTGTTGGCGCTTAAAAAATCGACAGCTGCAGAAAAATCTTCCGTATTAATATCGGGGCTTGCAACGTGTCTTGGATCGCCTGAACTTTCACCTGTATAACTCGGATCAAAGGCAAGTGTAATAAAACCCCGCTCTGCCAAAGTTTGAGCATATAAGCCGGATGATTGTTCTTTTACAGCACCAAAAGGTCCAGATATTGCTATTGCAGGGTATTTATCTTTTTTATTCATCACTTTAGGAGTGTACAAATCCCCGACAAGTTCTATACCGAATCTGTTTTTAAATGTTACTTTTTCAACATTTACCTTATCTGATTTTTGGAAAACCTTATCCCACTTACACTTACAATTTTTTGCATTTGCTATATCAGAACAACCAATAATAAACAAAAGCACGAAAACGGCCAATAAAACATTTTTAATCATTATTCACCTCAATCTTTCTTATTACTTTAGCAGGATTACCTGCAACTATAGTATTTTCGGGAACGCTTTTTGTTACGACACTCCCTGCGCCTACTATTGCCCCGTCACCGATTTCAACTCCCGGTAAAATTGTACAGTCTGAACCTATCCAAACATTTTTACCTATTTTAACCGCATTAGGCATTAAGTTCTGCCTTTTTGCAGGATTAAAGTCGTGATTTAGAGTTGCAATTGTCGTATTATGTCCAATCAAAGAACCGTCACCAATCTCTATACCGCCTTGATCCTGAAAACGACAGCAAGAATTTATAAAAACATTTTTGCCTATCTTGATATTCTTGCCGCAATCAGTATAAAAAGGCGGAAACAATCCAAATGATTTGTCAATATCACTTTCTGTAAGTTTTGAAAACAATTCTCTTATCTTTTCAGGCGAGTTATATTTACAGTTTATTTCAGATGTAATTTTTAATGCTTCCTGACTAAACTTATGAAAGGCTTCAAAAATTTCACTTCCTGCTTCTACATAAGTACCTTTTCCCATTAATTCTCTGAAATTTTGCGTTGTTAATTCCATTTATTTTTCCTATTTTAATTTAAAATATTCTTCGTCTGTAACGGGTTCCAACCATTCATTTGAAGTTTCTATCCCATCAATTTCCACCGCCAAATGAGAAAACCATGAATCAGGTGCAGCCCCGTGCCAGTGTTTTACGTTAGCGGGAATATTTATTACGTCCCCGGGTTTCATTTCAATCGGTTTTTTGCCCCATTCCTGATAATATCCTCGACCGCCAACTGCAATTAACATCTGACCGCCGCCTGATTTTGCCTTATGAATATGCCAGTTATTTCTGCATCCCGGTTCAAAAGTCACATTGTATATTTTAACCTGGCTTGTTGAAACCGGTGCGAGATAACTCTGTCCGATAAAATATTTTGCATAAGCATTATTCGGCTCCCCAATCGGAAACATAACAGTTTTTGCGTAAGACTCTTTTTCCGTTACCGCGGAAAAATTATCTTTCAACACACCTTTTTTCCCTAATTTATCATGACCTGCTGTTTGTACCGCTTTTTGATTTTGAATCATGTTTTTTCCCTCTTTATTTTTATTTCCTAATGCTAAACAAGATACCTGCACTAAAAACGTGAACGTAAAAATTAATATTAATAGTTTCTTCATAAATTGTATTTACCTCTACATCTCAATTACATATTCATACCAATTTGCCTCATAATTCCAATCATACCTTCTGCGGCTACATCATTTGTTATTTTACCATCTTTATTAAAATAATAAAAATTCATGACGCAAACAGAAATCTTTTTGCCTGTCGGTTTAATACCCATAAATTCGCCGTTGTGAGTTCCCGTTAAATTCCACTTTACGGCAACTTTTTCTTCATCTGCCGCCATATCGGTTATATGCCACTGGACATCAGAAAACCCCTTTCTCATCCAATGTACTACCGATAAATACCCTTTACCGCCATATAAAGGGTCAGTACTTGCGGGAGTATAAAAAGGCGCCTTACTATCAACCAATTCTTCCGCAAGATTTTCATCTGCCGTATTTATCATCACCTCAAACTTTTTCATAAGCGATTTGTTGCGTTCTTTTAAATTCATATAACCACTCCTTATATACAGATAATACTACAAACAATTCTTGCATATTTGTGTTATCATATAAACATGGATTGGAGAGGAGCTTATGGCTAAAAATGTCATCATATTAAATACAAGTCCGAGGAAAAACTTTAATACGGCACAATTATTAAAGGAAGCACAGAAGGGTGCTGAATCTGCAGGCGCAAATACGGAATATTTTAATCTGTATGATTACAACTTTTCAGGCTGCAGAAGTTGTTTTGCGTGTCAGAGAAAAGGCAGCACGACAGAAGGTGTATGTGCGGTCAAAGATGACCTCAGTCCAATACTTGAGAAATGCATAAATGCTGATGCAATAATAATCGGTAGTCCCGTATATTTTTCATACCCGACAGGCGTTTTCAGATGTTTTGTCGAAAGGTTATTGTTTGCCAATCATACATATATGGTAGATAAAGAAAACGGCGGCTGTAAGAGGCGATTGGACAAAACGATTCCTACGGGAGTTATTTTCACAATGAATTGTCCTGAAGAACTTGCAAGCAAAATAAATTATCCTACCATTCTTGAAGAAAATGTAAAATCACTGAACCATATTATGGGTTATGCCGAAAGTTTGTATTCTTACGACACGCAACAATTTGCAGATTTTTCGAAATATAATTGCGATTTGTTTGATGAAAATCACAAAAAGGAAGTTCACCTCACTCAATTCCCGAAAGATTTGGAAAAATCTTTTGATTTAGGTAAAAGACTTACACAAATGGAAATATAAATAAATGAATAAATATACTAAGCAATACAATGTAATCCTCGATAACATGGATTTGAACAGGTACAGACTAAGACCCATTGCCGCAATTATGTATCTTCAGGATGCTTTCGCAAGATATACGGCAACAAAAAAAATGGCGGCATATGACCTGTTTGCCACAAACCAGTATTGGATAGTAACTGAGTTTAACATTGATTTTATTGACGATTTACCGTTCTGGTCCGAAGAAATCGAGGTAAATATATGGATTTCCGAAGTTACTAAATTGAAAGTTTATACTGATTATGAACTTAAATATAAGGGGAAACCTTTTGCAAAAGGTAACGCTCTCTGGTTCATTATTGACAGAGAAACCAAAAGACCGTCAAAAACGGATAAAGTAGTTGAAAGGTTTAATATTTGTAATGAACTGACACTTGGAGAACACAACAAATTCACACTACCCTTGGCAACCGAGGTTTATACAAAAATAGAACATAAAAACAATTTATCCGACATAGATTTCAACAAACACGTTAATAATAAAAGTTATATAAACCTGGCAGAAATGACAGCTCCCGATGAATTCAGAAGGACAAGAGTTCTGAAGAGTCTGCATATACGTTTTAATCGGGAAACTTTTTTGGATGATATTTTGACCTGCACAACAAACAAAACGGATATTCCTGATACATACACACATATAATTGAAAAAGACGGTGTTTCCGTATGTGATATTTCAACATCATGGGTTCAGAAAGAAGATAATGAAACTATTACAGAGTACAACTTAGATGTAAAAAATGAAAACTCTTAAAGATACTGTTTTTACTCTGCCGATTAAAGAATGGCACAAATCCCAAACAGCAATGAGAACCCTACCATCATCATAATCGGGGTATCCATTGAATGCGGGGCAAAAGCTTCAGACAGAGTCATGACAGGCGGGAATAGTATCATAGCCGACCAAAATTCCTGAGGATTTGCGAATTGTTCTCTAAATAAAACCAGAAACACTAATGCTGCAATATAAACGCATGCGCTTCCCGCATATGACCTTACATACCTGTTTTTCAGGTTCCAGGAAGGAACGACATATTTTTTCTTCCCAAAATAAGTTCCGACAGGTTCGGCAAGGCCGTCACCTATTGCAACTGTAAGTACGACAATCGTTGCGAGCATAGGCAAATTTAAATATGTTTCAAATAACTGTTTAAATACCGTTATAATCAAAAGTCCGGGCAACATATTACCCAATACAATCCATTTTAATGTATTGGGCCTGTCCTCGACTCTGTCCAACGAATTAAACTGCAGCATAAAAAAGTCTGAAAACTCTCTTATCGGCTTTATCAGAACCAAAAACATAAAAAGGACAAACAAAGACTCCCATAAATGAGGAAGAATACCAAAAGGCTCTGTCGGCGGACTCAATAACGGCACAAGATATGCTGCAAAATGCTGGATTTTTCTTGTATAGTTTACTTTAAACCAATTATTTTTAGAAGACGTAATGTAACCTTTTTCATCAATATTACAATAATGGCGGCATAATACGCCCCCGCCGAGTGCAAGTATCATCATAACAAACAGTTTCACGACAGATTTAAGGAAAAATTCTTTGGCATCAAAAAGATCCGGATCAAAGATTAATGTCCAGCTCAGTAAAATAGCAAACAAAACCAGCCATAAAATCAAAAATTTTAAATCAAATGTTTTTGTCCATTTTTTGTCATAATTTCCTGCGGCATCACCCGGCATTAATACATTATCTTGCATATAATATCCTTTTAATTTTACTCATATGGTAATTATATACAAAAACAAATAAAATTTATAATTATTAATTTCTGAATAAAAAATTTTACAAATTATTCAAAACATCAGACAAATATTTCTTATAATACTGTTTAAAAGATTCGGGTTTCTTAATTTTTACGCTTGTTCCCCACTTAAACAACTCCCAGCATATTGCATAAGTTCCGCCTGATGTAAATTTTACCTGAACATTTCCGTTTTCAAGTTCTTTCATCTTTTGTGTCGGGTGAAAATGATAGTTCAAAACATCTTCCGCTACGGATTTATCAAATTCAAGAGTAATTGCTAACGGAGGTTCCTGATAAATCCCGAACGAATTATTGCAATATTCAGCCAAGGAAAAACTTTCATCTTTTTCAAAATATTCATCAAGTATTGTTAAATCCGAAATTTTATCAACCTTATACAATCGTAAATCATTCACACAGCCGTTATAGCCTAAGAGATAGTATTTCTCTGAAATTATTATCCCATACGGATTTAAAGTTACGGTCTTTATAATCTCGCCTTTTTTATATGAAAACCGAATTTTTTTGAACGACAGCAGAGCATTACGCAGTAATTCCATAGTTTTGCTATCGGTCTTAATTCTCGGATACTGCCTTACCGCAAAGCCTTCCGATTCCAATATCGCTTCAATATCCGTTTCTAATCCCCGGGCATTTTTTTGCGGGGTTAAAGCCTTTATTTTTGAGATAAGTTCATCAAGTTCTTGCCTGCGTGTATCGTCATGCGACAAACCTTTTAAATATTCAAGATTAGCAAAATCATCCGCATTAAAAGTTATAAGCGAATTCATTGTACCCTTTACAAATCGCCAGCGTTTTTTCCTGTCGTTTGATTCAACTTCCTCAATTTTTTCTGGAAACATATCAAACAACAAAGTTTTCATTC
>DBXD01000078.1:18524-36050 GCA_002309425.1 Cyanobacteria bacterium UBA1221 | reverse complement strand
AAATGCTCCTGAATATCTGATATACACAGACCTCTGAAGCTGTTTTGAAACATCATCGCAAGTTCAATTATTTCTTCTGCTTTTCTTAATCTGCTTGGTTCACGCATATTTCACCTGTTTTTTATTTCTGACAATTATATTATAAAACAGCCATGTGTCATATATGGACATAGGTTTGTTTAACTATCAAATTTATCACTTTCATGCTTGTATATTTCTTTAAGTTGTTCTTTCACTTTATCTTTTAACTCGCTTAGTTTCTTAGTAGAAATATCTTCTTTTTGATACAAATACATTTCTTGGTCATAGCAATAACCACCCCATTTTCTATCTTTTTTAAAGAACCAATCATAATCTTGTTCTAATTTATTTTGCCCTTTTTCTCTATCACTTTTATTAAAACTAAATTTTTTATTATTAAGACTTGCATAATATCTAAAATTTGTCCCCCAAATACTCACGCCTAAGTAATTAAGTTTTTCTCTTTCATCTTCATTTTTTGCCCAAGCATTTTTGTAACAAAATACAATGTCACTATATACGGTTAAATCTCTACCGCAGTCAATAAAAATAGTTAAATTATTTCTTTTATCATAATCGGATAAAATATAATTAGTTAATTTATTAGCATAAATTCTTTGCATTGTTTTTTCAAAATTTATTGCACTTAACAACGTTTTAACATTTTTGTTTGTAATTGATTTCCATATTTCCCCTATGGTTATATCATTTTCAAGTTTTATCGAATATTTGATTTTATTTAATAAATTCAAACATTTAATATAATTTTTTATTATTATTTCATTGTCTGGGTCGTTAATTATTTCTACTAATTCAGATAATTTTTCTTCTAATTGTTCATATGATAAATATGAACAATTAATATTTTCTAATTCATCAAAAAATAAGGGTTCAAAGTATGATAAAAGAATTATTTTTCTGGGATTACAGATTAAATAATCTTTCAATTGATTTAAATCAGGTAAACATTTAAATTTATTTTCTATAATAATCTTGGCTTCACCATTTTGGATTACAATATCCGCAACACATTTCTTTCCATTTTTATTTTTACCAATGTTGTCTTCTCTTATAATTTTTGTTGATTTATCTTTCAATTCAGGAATATTAAAAATTCTAGAACATTCTGGTTGATATGTTTCAAAAACCCATGCTAGAAAATTAGAGTGAAATAATTCTTTTGATGTTAAAGATAATCTAAACATAACATTTTTTGACAACTCTTCAATTATATTTAATAAGTTTTGTTCTTCTGATGCAGACATACTTAACTCCTTTCTATTTTCATAATATCAGGATATCACACAAATACGTCAATATACGGCATACCTTAAAAATATTTACCCCAGAATTTATTTTAATACAAAAATTCTAAAATTTTCCCGGAACTAATACGACCCAAACTGACGCATTCGGGTGGAATAATAAAGGAAAAAGGAGAACTAACCATGATTAAAAGTGAAGTTTTAGAAAAGGTTTATGAAAGTATTTTTGAGGAAAAACCTCCTGTATTACAAACGGGTTTTAAAGATTTAGACATTATTTTGAGCGGGGTTGAAAATTCAAGTCTGATAACTATCGGGGCAAGACCGGCTATGGGTAAAAGCAGCTTTATGACAAATATTATGCTGAATTTATTGGAACAAAATAAAAAATGTTTGTTCTTTTCGCTTGAATTGAGTGAGGAACAGCTTATAAAAAGATTACTCGGACAAATCGGAGAAGTAGATTCTATGCTGTTAAGAAATCCCGACGGAATTTTAAGAAGAAAACAAAGCGTTGAAAAAATCGCGGAAGCACTTAATAAAATATCAAAATATGACCTCACAATAATAGATGATGCACACGATACTGACGGAATAAAGGAACAAATTGAACAAATAAAACCGGAATTTGTTTTTATTGATTATTTGCAGCTTATCGATGTACCGAGTAAAAAACCTCGTCCGGAATCTTTTGAAAAAGTTATGAGAGATTTAAAGAAAATTGCAAAAGATAATAATTGTATTATTTTTATGACTTCACAATTATCGAGAGCGCTTGAGAGCAGAATGGATAAAAGGCCGTTATTATCGGATTTGAGAGAAAGCGGAGCAATAGAAAATATCTCTGATGTAGTTATGTTTATTTACAGAGAAGACTATTACAACTCTTGCAGTGACGAAGATTATGCAATTAATAAAGGAACAGCAGAAATAATTGTTGCAAAAAACAGAGGAGGATGCGTTGGTATTATTAGATTACTTTTTCGAGTATCTATAATGAAATTTTTGAATCTGCCTGAATTTGATGCTTTTTAAGGAGTGTTTATGTCATCTAATAAGTTTTACATCAGCAATGAATATTATTACACGATAAAAAGAATCAAGAATCGCATAATATATATTCCATGCGATGAATTAAAAGCAAAACAAAGGTATTTTCTTAATGCAATAAAATGGCTTTATCCGTATAAAGCGGATATTCTTAATTGCGCAAGAATTCATTCCGGTAAAAAATGGATTTTAAAAATGGATATTAAACATTTTTATGATTCTGTTCCGAGCCACGAAATTCAACGGGTAGTGTCGAAAGTATGCCGTCGGATAAATCAGCATAACAATTCGCTTAGTTACTTATCCCTTGTAACAATAAACGGTAAATTGCCGACAGGAGCCCCGACATCATCACATATCGCAAACACTTGCTTTAAGAGAATTGATAAAGAAATTATGTCAGTGAGTTCGGCTCTTGGTATCGATTACACAAGGTATGTTGATGATTTGACCTTTTCTTCATATTGCAAAGAAACATTGGAAATTGTAGAAAAGAAAGTTACTGCACTTTTAGCATTTCACGGGTACGAAACAAACAAAAAGAAAACAAGATACATCTCGGATAACAAGCAGCAAAACATTTTGGGACTTGTTGTTAATAATTATCGGGTACGATTACCAAAAGATTTTAAACGAAAAATAAGAGCAATACTGCACAGTTATGCAATCTATATCTGTAATTCAAACATTAAAGACACAAAACATTTGGCTTGGGATACTAAAAAAGAACAACAATTATCCGGCTATATATCTTACATTTGCCATGTTGATAGTCTTTTTTATGTACAATTAAAAAGGTATGCCCGAAGACTTGAACAAAAATATTGTGTGATAATCCCGTACTTTGGGCATTAGATAGATATTAATCAAGAAACCGACCTCTAAATTAAGGCCGGTCTTGAAAAAGGTAAACGTTACGAACGAAGTGAGTAACGGTGTTCCTTCTGATTGTTATTCGTGGCATATAGCGAATCGCTTGCCTGTATAATTATTATAAAACACACTCCCGTCATTTTGTGTCACACAAAATTATTCTGTTATTATTTTCATTATCTTATAAATCGTTTCTTCCCAACCGTTATAAGTTTCATTCACAAAAGGTCTGACTGACGTAAACCACACAACATCCTGCCCTGTTAAATCAAACCAGCGGAACTGATAGGTCAAATTAAACATTGCAAAAGTTTTTTTACCCAAAGCCCCCGCAAGATTCAAAATACAGTTATCAGTTGTAATCACAATATCACAATTTTCAATCGCAGCGGCAGTATCGGCAAAATCCTTAAAGGTATCCCCGAGCATTACGACATTATTCTTTTTAAAAACCTCATACTCCTCTCTTGTCAGAGGTTTATTTATACAATAAAGAGCAACATTCTTCATTTGAAGCAAAGGAAGGAAGCAATCGGCATTTGCATCTCTTGTTGTATCCCCAATAGAATTTCCTTTAAAAGATATTCCTATTTTTAATTTTGAATTATTAAAATATTTCTGTCTGTATTTTTCAACAAGTTCCCCGTCTGCTTTTATATACCCCTCGCCAACAGAGAGTTCTCTGTCTTTCAGTTTCAACACAAGAGGAATAGACATAGCGGGGATATAAAAATCAAAATCCAGCTTTGATAAATCAGAAGCATCAGTCTTTGATTTAACTTCTACCCCGAACTCATTATTTTTTAACAGAGAATAAAGAGGATCCTGAACTACAAAAATAACTTTTTTTGCAAGATTTAAAAGTCTTGGGATATAGCCAAAAAACAACAACGTATCCCCATAACCCTGTTCCTCATACACCAGTAATGTAGCCCCCGACAAGTTTTGAGTTCCGTCCCAGCGTGGCTTATCCATCTGAGGAATTTTTGCAGGATTATTTTCCTTATCAAATCTGGCATCAAAATATTTATGCCAGCCCTCAAAATTTCTACTTTTCAAACAAAATGCAGCATAATCAAACTTGTCATCATTAGTTAAGTCACTTTTTGTCAAAATCCGATTCCATGCCTTGGCAGCATTCTCAAAACAACACACCTTAGCTGCAACAATAGCCTCATTTTTTGCAAAAATCTTTAAATCAGGTTTCATATTATATGCAGCATCAAAGGCTTTCATACTTGCATCGGCATTTAACATATCGTGATTGTATTCATACAAATTGTGATAATAACAACCAAGCAGATTGTAATCTTCTGCTGTTACATTATTCTCAAGAATTGCAAAGTATTTTCTTAAATAAGATACAGCCATTTTAGGATCATTACCTTTTGCATATGCTTCTGCAAATAATTTACATAATTGCGCATCATTAGCGCAATCAACAGTACCTATGTGGTTTAAAAGATCAATTGCAAGATCGGACTGACCTATTTCGGTTAGGGCCTTAATATAATTTTTTAATACTGTTACGTCATCTTGCTTAAATCTGAAATATACCCCATAAGAATAAACAGCATTAAAATAATTCTTTTCATTAAAACTGTCGTTTGCAAGTTTTAAAATTTTATCGTTAAAAAGTTTCTCCGAATAACTTATTTCATCAAGTGCAAGCTGCTTATACTTTTTGTCTCTGCTGCATTGTTTCAGGTTATCAATATAACCTACATAATACCGCAGCGCATCTTCCGGTTTCTTATCCTCTATCAGAGAAACCCAAACAGCTCTGCCCAACTTTAATAACAAAAAATCCTTATCCATATTTTTTATTATATTATAAAAAGGAACATAAGGAAAATTTTTAACAATGTAAAAAATTACTTTTAACATTTTGAAATTGGTAAGTAAATGATTTTACACGAAGGTTAAAATATGCTATAATCCACATATGATAGAACTCTTAATCCTATATGTATTAACAAGAAGAGAATTTACCATGTACGGCATATCAAAAGAAATTGCGAGCCGTTTTGCCGTATATACAATGCCCAGTTTTGGAGCAATAAAACCTGCCCTGAGAAAACTGGAAAAATCAGAATGTATAAATCTGCATAAAACAATGTCTGACGGAGGGAAATTATCCGTATATTATTCGATTACTCCAAAAGGGGAAAAAGAATTAAAAACCCTTTTAAAACAAGAATTATCCCAAAATCCGCTTCAATTTATATCAAACGCAAAGATTAAACTTTCCATGGCGGATCTGCTGGATAAAGATGAGCGGACTGAACTGTTTTTGCATCTCAAAACGCTGGCTCAAATCAATAAACAAAATGCGGAAAGAATATTAAACGATGAATACACCGAAAAGAACTTTTACCAGCGGATATTATTGGATAATTCCAGTGTGGAATATTCAAATTTGGTTAACTTAATTGAAGGATTTGAAAAGGACAATGCCCGCAATAGTTGATAAAGTTATAAAAAATTCTATCGCAGAAGAAATAGGAATTGAGCCGGGTGATGAAATTCTGTCAATCGACAATACCAAACTTAATGACATGATTGACTATAATTTCTGTTGCAAATCAGATTTACTGACGTTGGAAGTAAAAAAAAAGAATGGCGAAATTGAAGAAATCGAGATAGAAAAAGACTTTGATGAAGATTTGGGAATAGTCTTTGAAAGTGCGGTTTTTGATAAAGTTAAACCCTGTCTGAACCATTGCATATTTTGTTTTGTCGATCAGCAGCCGAAAGGGTTGAGGGATACTTTATATGTAAAAGATGATGATTACAGATTGTCATATCTTCAAGGAACATATATAACTCTCACAAATCTTACGGAAAAAGATAAGAGCAGAATAAAAAAGATGCATCTTGGGCCGTTTTATATTTCTGTTCATACTACAAATCCGGAATTACGGGTTAAAATGCTAAAAAATCCGAACGCAGGAAAAGCTTTAGATAATCTGATTTGGCTGAGAAAAAACAAAATACCGTTTCACGTACAGATAGTTCTATGCCCCGGATACAACGACGGAAAAGAACTGGAAAGAACCCTGTCGGATTTGGCAAAATTAAAAAGAACCGTGCTTTCGGTTGCTATTGTTCCTGTCGGAATTACGCAGTTTAGGGAGGATAATAACCTTAAACGGGTTGATAAAAAATGTGCAAAAGAAACCATAAAAATTGCATCAAAATATAAGCGGGTATGCTGCTCTGATGAATTTTTCATCATTGCGGGAGAAAAAATTCCGCCGGCAAAATATTACGGAAATTTCTCACAATTAGACGACGGTGTAGGTTCAATAAGATTTTTATTGGAAAATTTCAAAAAACTCAACAAACCAAAAAGAATACGAAAACCGTTAAAGGTTCTTTTTGCAACCTCATGCGCTGCAAAAGCGGCATTGGATGAAATAAGTAACAAACTGAACAAAATAAAGAATTTAAAAACAGAAGTTGCAGCCGTAAAATCGGATTACTGGGGAAAAGATATCACAGTAGCGGGATTAATAACTACGGATGATCTTATAAGAACCGTTAAAAATAAGGAATGCGACCTCGTTGTAATTCCGTCAGTCATGCTAAGACCTTATACCGAAACCTTTTTAGACGGAAAAACACTGGACTGTGTCAAAAAAGAAACAAAAAAAGATTTTTTTGTTGTAAAAAATCAATATTCCTTTGCGGAGTTTATAGATTACATTGAAAAAATTTAATTCTATTTCTTACCGGAATTGAACCCTATTGGTTTCCTGACAAGTGGACTCTTATCTCTAAACTCATCCTCATTTACTTTCATATTCTGATTTTCTTCGATAGGTTTTACATAATCCTCAACCTTAATATTTCGCCTGCCATCATTTTTTGCAATCATTGCAGCCATGTCCGTTAATTGGACTAAGTTACGGTTTGAGAAACCGTCAGTCATTTCGGCAAGGCGATGGAGTTCTTTCGGGTTATTTGCCAACTCTTTTCCTTTTGAGAATTTGTTTAGCAAGACATTAAGAACTTTTTCTCTTGTTTCAACATCAGGCAAACCTATATATACCCTATCTTCGAGTCTGCTGGTTAATGCCGAATCCAGTCTGTTATAGTGATTCGTTGTGCAGAGCATGATTACATTGTTTGCCCGTGCATCATCTATTATTTGTAGCAGAACCCCTACAATTTTGTTATCTTCACTAGGTTTTTCTACTCGTTTTGGGGCATAAGTTTCAAGTTCATCTATTCTTAACAGCACCGGTTTACCGGTATCTTTTGCTATTTTTTTAGCATAATCATATGCATCCTGCGTATTTGTAGCACTTTTGTTTACATATGGAGAGCCTGTGTTTGAAATTTTTAAATTATATAACGGCAAACCTGTTTCTATTGCAAGTGCCTCAATTACAGCACTTTTTCCGCAACCGGGAGGACCGTAAAACAAAACACCTTTGGGCAATTTTTTCCCGTATTCAAACAAATCTAACGCCGCTTCTTCAGGATTATTAAGCGGCATAATAATTTTTTCAGTCAACAAATCTTTAACATCATTCATTCCGCCTAAACCGACAAAGCCTTTAGGTGTATCCTCATTTGGAACAAAAAGTTCTAAATTGTGGTTCTTCGCTTCAGAAATTGCATCTGTTGCCTTTTCTGCCGGGACAGGTTGCTGCTGCGACTTAACAGGCACCTTTTCTGGTTCATTTATTAGTTCTTCTTCATCATTTAAGATTCCAGACCTGCTGACAGCAATTGCTGCTTCATTAATCTCAATCATATCAGCACAGTGTTCAAGATCTTCAAGTAAATCATTTATCCAATGCGCTTTATACTCAAGACCTCGCCTTTTTACTTCGGTAAAATAACTATTCATCTCGGTATTTAAATAATTTAACTTTGGAAATCTAAATTCAATTTGCCCTGCTACAAGATCTTTCATTGGTAAAAACAGTTGCATATACTTTTTCACCAAACCCTTTCTACGAGCAGCCTCCGCAGCACGGATTTTATCCTCTAAATTATTTGTAAATTTATTAATTTGTAATAGGGTACTACAAAACTCATCATCAGAATGCTTTGCGAGCAGAGCATTTGCTTCATCATTTACGGCCTTATTGTACCCAAAAGAAGGGGTATTTGCTATGCTGTATACTTTCATCCAAGGATACTCCTAATGACGAAATATTATTATAAAAATTTATATATTACTATCCTTGTAATAAACATTTTTACAAAACTTATTAAAGAGTTTTTCTTCTTTTAAGCTCAGCAAGTTCATCCTGATATGGGGACAAGTTCCTGATTTTTTCTATAATTCCGGGCATTACAGAATTTACATAGTCAATGTCTTTTTCCGTTGTGTATTTGCTCAGAGAAAATCTTATACTGCCATGAATAGCCGTAAACGGAACATTCATTGCTCTCAAAACATGGCTTGGCTCCAATGAACCCGAAGTACACGCAGAACCCGAACTTGCACAAATACCTTTGTCGCTCAGATGAAGAAGTATCAACTCACCCTCCACATATTCAAATCCGATATTTGATGTATTAGGAACTCTGTTTGCAACCCCTGTATTCAGTCTTGCATTATAAATATTTTTCAGAATTCCGTTTTCAAGTTTATCTCTCAATCTTTTAACTTCGGTTGCCTCATACCGTAAAAATTCCTGCGCTCTTTCACAAGCAGTACCAATACCTACAATGTACGGGACATTTTCTGTTCCGGCGCGTTTGCCTCTTTCCTGATGCCCCCCGATAATTAACGGGGTAATGATGGTTTTGGAGTTTACATACAATACACCTACACCTTTTGGTGCGTGGAATTTGTGACCTGAAATCCCTAGCATATCAACCCCGCAGGCCTGAACATCAATAGGAATTTTACCCGCAACCTGAACCGCATCAACATAAAATTTTGTATTCTGATTTTTTGATTTAATAATCTGAGAAATCTTTTCAATAGGGTTTATCACACCGGTTTCGTTATTCGCATACATTACAGATACAAGAGCGGTATCATCATTTATAGCCTCGGACAACTGCTCCAAATCCAGTTCGCCTGCTGAATTAACACCTATATAATCTACTTTGTAGCCCTGTTTTTCAAGCATTTTATACACATTGAGAACGCAAGGATGCTCAACTTTTGTAGTGATTATATGACGTTTATCTTTGTGCATGCCGAGAACACCACGGATTCCCGTATTTGCAGACTCGGAACCGCAAGAGGTAAAAATTATCTCTTTTTCATTCTCCGCATTTACAAAATCACGGACTTTAACTCTTGCTTCTTTAATCGCATCTGAGGACTTCTTTGCAAAATCGTACATACTGGAAGGGTTTGCATACTCTTCTTTCAGGTACGGAAGCATCGATTCAAGAACTTTATCATCAACCCTTGTTGTTGCATTATTATCAAGGTATATAATTTTATCAGACATTTAATTAACCTCCACAACCTCAATATTCTTGTCAACCGCATCTTTTAGTGTAGATTCAACAAAAGCTTTCAGTGTTAAGGTTGAATTTTTACACCCTGAGCATCTGCCGCGCAATTTTACAAACACGCTGTTACCGTCTATATCAACAAGCGTAATATCTCCGCCGTCCTTTTGAAGTTCGGGAGAAATTTTATTGTCGATAATTGAACTAATCTTCAGGATTTTCTGAGCAGGAGAAAGTGAGCTTTTTTCTTCCGCCTTATCCTTTTTTTCTTTGTGATAATAGGTATCAATTATATCCTGAATCGCACTTTTACACTTGCCGCATGCCCCGCCGGCTTTTGTATAATTCGTAACCTCTTCAACAGTTTTAAGTCCGTTTTGTTTTATTGCATCCCAGATTAAGTTTTCCGTAACTCCAAAGCAGGTACAAATAATTTTTTCTTCGGTTTTTGGTTTGTTTATTTCATCATAGGCTGTGTCTATTTCATCTTTATCAACATAACCTTTCAGGGCATCTTCCAGAGCTTCATATCCCATAACTGAGCAGTGCATTTTCTCTGGAGGTAATCCGCCGAGTTCATCCGCTATATCTTTATTTGTAATTTTTCTGACTTCTTCAACAGTTTTCCCTATAATCATTTCGGTTAAAATACTTGAACTTGCCACAGCAGAGCCGCAGCCAAATGTTTGGAATTTAGCATCAGTCACCACTCCGTCTTTTATTTTTAAATATATTTTCAACTGATCTCCGCACGTTAAAGAACCTGCATTACCAATTGCATCGGCATCATCAATCTTCCCTACATTTCTCGGGTTTCTGTAATGATCCATAACCTTTTCGGAATAATCCCACATATTTTTGTCCTTCTCTTACTCTAACTTAATTTCATTTTAACCTAAAAAAAGATAAAAATATGCAAGTATTAATAATTTTATAACATTTTACTAAAAAGCAAACACGGATATACTGCTTGCATACAACTGCACAACAGTTATTGCGGCTATTGCAACAAATATACCGATAACAAAGGTCATAATAGGCTCAAAGGCTCTGGCGGCAACTTCTATTGCAGCATCAAGTTTATTTGAAATTGCAATAGCGATATCCCTGAACATTTTACCGAGTTTCCCCGTTTCCTCTCCTGTTGCAATCATTGGCATAAATATATCAGGTATCAGACCCGAGTCATAGAATGCCGAAGATAAAGCTGTACCTCTCTCCACAAGGGTTGTAACAAGATTTGCCTTTGAATTAAGTTCTTTATTCAGTATTGCCCCTGCAGCAAGTCTTAGAGAATCAGTAATCGGAACACCTGCTTCATAGGCGATATGCAGTACCGACATATAGTGTGCCAAAGAAATATAACTCATGCAATCTTTAACTACCGGGGTTTTCAGCATCACACTTTCTATCACAGCCTTAATCTTTTGACGGTCAAAAAAGAATATCCAACCGCACACAAGATACGCAACTATAAGCAAGATAAGCCACCAATATGATATTATAAACTTACACGTTGTTACAAAAAACAAAGCTATTCTCGGAATTTCCGCCTCCATACCAATAAAAGCAATTAACCTTGGAAAAACAAAACTGCCCATTAAAAAAAACATTAATACAGAAGCAAACACTAATATAGCCGGATATATAGAAATTCGTATAAATTTGTGCCTTAAATTGTCAATTCTTTGTAATAAATTTTTCAGGTAGCCAAAGGTTGCAGCAAGCGTACCGGAGTCTTCGCCTGTTTTACATAAAGCAATATAAGTTTCTCCGACAATATACCTGTAATCCTCCATAGCTTCTGACAAAGTTTTACCGCTTTTTATACCGACTGACAAATGCGTTGCAAAATCCGCAATCTTTTTATTAATCGCATGACTTTTTATATTATCCAGAGCGCTCAATATAGGTATTTCTGACATAGTATAGGTATAAAGGTCATCCGTAAAACTTATTAAGTCACTTAAAGAAAGTCTGGCAAGATTCTTTCCCGCATTTGAAACCTGACGTTTATGAATAGTTTCATCGTACACATAAGTCGGCAAAAAACCCATTTTTCTGACTTTATCAGAGGCATCTTTATTATTTTCAGCCTCAATATAACCGGAAACAAGCTCTTTTTGATCTTTTATAGCCTTATAATAAAATCTCTTCATGTTTTCATTATATAAGATATTTACAACATTTACAATAAAAAACAAATTAAAATCTAAAATATAGCAAATAAGAAATGCGCCTGGCGCGATTCGAACGCGCGACCTCTCCCTTAAAAGGGGATTGCTCTACCGGCTGAGCTACAGGCGCAAATGCTATTCCAAATATCTTGCAATCCAAATATTTATACTCGGCTCGCAACATCCAATCTATCAAGAACAAATTTTTATGTCAATACTTTGTTTTAAATTTTTTATTATTGAACTATTGACATTTTTTGAGATTTTCAATATTATGTAAATGTTTGTAAAGATTTATATGTTTTACTCGCTTTTTAGCAAAAAAAAATCTTGATGGTTGTTCTAAAAATTAAAGTTAGTCTTGTAGTTTATAAGAGGTACTTCTATGGGTCTTAGCGTAAGGAAAATTTCTTTTGGCACGCCATTACTGGAGTCTGTAGGGCATAGCGGCACACAGGCATCTGCCGCAGGCACAGTAACACCCAAGGTAAACCCACAAACTCAAACACAAACAGTTCCGTCAGAAGGGACTGCGGTCAACGGCAGCAATAAAAAACGGGAAGCAATTGCTTTCGGACTCGCCGTTGTTGCTACGGGACTCAGTACCGCAGCACTGGTTAAATCAGGAAAAAATACTGCACTGAAAAATGAAATTACTGCCCTTAGAAATGAAACAAACAGACTAAATGTGACCTTAAATGACCTGAGAGCATCCATGACTAATGAAGCCGGAGAAAGAATTGGTATTAAAGCATATGTCGATAAGATGCTTGAAACTATGCAAAAACAGATTGATGAAGGCAAAATAACAGCTGAAGAAGCTCTTAAAGAGGCAAGAGCAAAAGTTGCGGGTCTTATAGGAAAAGCTGATATACTTACACGTGAAGTAACAGTTAACGGAAGAAAAATGAACTTAGTTACAAATATGCACGGATATGGAGTCAAGGAAGCAGAATTAACAGAAGCCCTGCAAACAGAAGCTACAAAAAGAATGGCTGGCCTCGTTGACAGGAGTCATATTGTACCCGGAGATACTATCACAGTCAGAGTGCCAACCTCCGAGCTTACCGGTGTAGCAAAAACAGGCGGATTGGCAATTGTTCCGAGAGAAGTAATAGCCAACCTCGGAGCTTTGGTTAACAATAAGCAGAAAGTTCGGATGATAGCGGACATGCCGATGTATTTAGGCGAAATTGAACGAAATCTTGAATCAGGCAAACAGACATTTACCGAATTAAGAAAACTTGCAAACGGAAAATTCCGGTATCTCTCTAACGGTTCGGTTGTTACGGGAAAAGATTTGGAATATCTTGGTTCGATGAAATTACCGATATATACTTCTACCGCCAAAACAAATGAAGAAGTAGGAATGTATATAGCAAGAGATGTTGAACAGGCTGTTGATTTTAACTTAATGAGAAAATATATACCTCAGGAAGACCGTAAAGCAATCGAAAGCGCACTGGAAAAATCCGGAGTCTATGATAACAACCTTTTCCACATAGCTAAGGATAAAGATGGCAAGATTAGTGCAAAAATAAAATTTGATACGGTATTTTATAAGCACGACAAGTTTGATATGAAAGGACCGTCAGGTGTAGGCGGGGAAATAAACAAAAATATTTACAACAATTATACACACAATGCCGGAGAAACAGAAAGATTCATGTACTTTGACAAATTCTTCTATGAAGGATTAACTCAAAGTAAATCTGTTACCAGCGACCCTCTGGGTGCGGATATGATTCTGGGTAATGATTGGCATACCGGCGGTATCAGCGCAATGATGAAACTTCTGACTCACGCTAAAAAGGCTGTCGGGGAAATCACCAACGAAACGGCTGAAAAACTCCTGAACACTCCGGTATTTAGCATTTTGCATAATGCAAACGAATCAGGAATTAATTACCATCAGACAGAGCAAATATTCAACGTAATGTTTGGTGAACACGCAGCAAAAATTGTTCCAAATGCCTATATGCCATCGGCTGAAAAACTGGGTATACCACAAGAGTTCGCTCTGCCTCAAAAATGCTGGAACGGACTAATGCACGAAAATTGTATTGATCCGCAAACAATGATGGTATCATACTCTGATGTCGTTATTCCTGTTTCAGGAAACTATGGTGAAGAAATTTCATCAATTGGAGTCCTGGGTCGTGCTAATTTTGAATTATTTAAAATCAGAAACTATATAACAAAGCATCTTGGAATCGGAGGCAGCAAAACCAGAACCATGGTGGGCATTACAAACGGGTGCGACAGAGTCAATAATGTTTTAACAGAAGCCAAACTTGATGAAATCGCTGATGCCCTAAATATTGACCGCAAGAAATTAAGAGTTTATAAAGAAGGGGAAAATGTCCTTGAATGGCATAACAGCAACAAAGAAGCAATATTAGAAAGGGTTATCCCAGATGTTGCTGACAAAACACATAATCCAATGAAAATATCTGATATTGAACATACCGACCTTACCGGAGTAACCAAAAACACCCCGATATACTCTATTGCCGGCCGTATGGTTAAGCAAAAAGGCGTTGATATTTCTGTTGAAGCAGTTGAAGAATTTCTGCGTATGAATAAATTCCCTGACGGCAATTATCCTGTATTCTATTTCCAGGGAATAGGGGATCCAATATACAGAGATATGGTATTAGCTTTAAAAAGAAAAGTTGCAGCATCACCAGAACTTGGCGGACAAGCGGCTGCAAACAGAATTGTATTTGCTAATTTATTTACGGAGAAAGGCAGATATGATGCTTGTAAAATAATGTCAGATTTTGCAAAAATGCCGAGCTGGTCTGAACCTTGCGGACTGGTTCATAAAGAAATTGCAGCAACAAGCGGTGCCGTACCTATTGTAAATGAAGTAGGCGGACTGTGTGCAGGATTGACTCATAAAGTTAACGCATTCTTTGCAAAATTCCGTCCGGCTAACCCGCACAGATCCGGTGTTATTAAAGAAAACGCTAAGAGTTTTGCTGATGCTATGACGGAAGCACTTAATGTTTATCGTGATAAAGATGCATTTGCGAAACTGATTGATGCATCATACAAAGCAGACCACTCCTGGCTTGTTGATGGCGGAGCAGCAGAACAATATGCAAAACTAATGGTTGAATATAACGTTCTCAAACCTGAAGCTCTGTGCAGAGCCGCAGCATAAATATACTGACGCAAAAAATTTGTAAATAATCGCATGTGATTTTTCATGATTTTTCTGATAGAATAGACTTGTACATGATTATCAGAGGGATATATGAGCAGATTTTTCGGGTTAATAGGGATTGTTTTAATATTTCTGCTGGCTTATGCCATGTCGAATAACAAAAAAGCAATCAATTATAAAACGGTCGGGACAGGGTTTGCATTGCAGGTTCTGCTGGCGCTATTCATATTTAAAGTTCCGTTCGGGCGGGCATTATTTTTGGGTATAGGCCAATTCGTTCAAAAAATTCTTGATTTCGCACTGGAAGGAGGGGCTTTTGTCTTTGGCCCCCTGATAGACAGTGTAAAAATGGAAGTATTCGGCCACGGCTCAATAGTTTTTGCTCTTCAGTTGATCTCATCATTGATATTTATGATGATAATTGTTAATATCCTCTATTACTACGGGATAATGCAGAGAGTAATCCCGATTTTTGGCAGAGCAATGAACAAACTTATGGCGGTAAGCGGGGCAGAAGCACTTTCAAATGTTGCAAGCGCATTTGTCGGACAAATTTCTGCACAAATCATGATACGACCATATCTGGCAAAATTAACCCGCTCCGAATTGTTAGCCTCTATGGCAGGCAGTATGGCCTGCATATCTGGCGCCACAATGCCTATATACATAAGCCTTGGGATTCCTGCTCATTATCTGCTTGCATCATCTGTTATGGCTGTTCCGGGCGCAATGATTCTTGCAAAAATTATTTATCCTGAAACGAACACACCTGAAACAAGCGAAAACTTTACAATAACATACAGTAAAAGGAGAAAGCCCTATATAAACGTGTTTGATGCAATATCATCGGGTGCTTCCGAGGGTATGAAGGTTGCAATAAATGTTGTTGCAATGATACTTGCGCTTGTTGCTCTGGTTGCAATGATTGACTGGTGTCTTGGCGGTTTTGGTAATTTTATAGTTAAATATTTACACATAAATTTCGTTTCATTTGACCTGACTACACTATCTTTAAAAATGCTTCTCGGTAAAGCCTTTGCCGTTTTTGCTTATTTTATGGGCGTACCTCAGTCAGAAGCAACAACCGTCGGAAGTCTTATGGGAACAAAACTTGTTTTGAATGAAATGGTTGCATACGTTGATATGGTAAATCTGCCGCAGCAATTATCGGATAAAAGTTTTCTGATAGCATCTTTTGCATTGTGCAGTTTCGGAAATCTCGGTTCTATTGCAATACAACTTGGAGGTATCGGAGAATTGGCACCTAACCAGAGGAAGAATCTGGCAAGACTTGGCGTCAGAGCATTGATTGCAGGTACACTTGCATGTTACCTGTCTGCTTCAATAGTCGGAATTTTATTTAATTAATTGCTATTATTTGGTAAGTGCTTCTGCCAGGATTCGTCCAGTTCTTTTATAAATCTGTGGGCATCAATAACATCATCGTAATTTATCGGTTCCGGCCCTTCCTGAATTTCTGCCGGTTGAGATTTGATATTAAGACTTGATAAACCTATAAAAGTTGTCCCAAAATCTTTTCCGCAATTATTACATCTCAGATTTACCGTTAAAAGTCCTTTTTCCTTCTTAATGACTTCTATTGAATTTTCATTGAAGCCCTTTTTGCACACCGAACAACACAAGTTATCCAGTATATCGTTTATTTTTTGATTTTCTCTGCTTTTCATAACTATATTATACAATCAAAATAATATAGCCATGCAGGTATAAATTAATTCATATATTATCCCATTAGGGTTTTTTATGTTAGTATTATATTGTAATTAATTTGGAGAGTATGTATGAGTGTAAAAAATTTGGTTGTCGGTTCGGGATTTTCAGGTGCTACCATCGCTAATTTGTTGGCGACTCAGCTTGATGAAGAAGTTGTCGTTATAGATAAGAAAAATCATATTGCCGGAAACTGTTACGACTACAGGGATGAAAACGGAATTATGATACACAAATACGGCTCACACATCTTTCATACAAAGTCGGAAAAAGTATGGAAATACATAAGACAATTTACGGATTTTAACACATACATGCACAAAGTTATCGGAATACTTGACGGAATAGAAACTCACATTCCGTTCAATTTAAATACTCTTCATGATGTATTCCCCGACAGTTTTGCAGAAAAACTGGAAGAAAAATTACTTGATGTTTTTGAGATAAATACAAAAGTTCCTATTTTAGAATTTCAAAAACAAGATGACGATGATTTAAAATTTTTGGCTAATTACGTATATGAAAAGATTTTCCTGTACTATACAAAAAAACAATGGGGTGATACCCCAAAAGACATGGACAGTGCGGTTACTGCCCGTGTTCCTGTGTATTTAAGCAAAGATAACCGTTATTTTCAGGACAGATTTCAGGGTATTCCGCTCGAGGGGTACACAAAAGTTATCGAAAAAATGCTTAACCATAAAAACATCAAGGTAAAACTGAACACCGAATATAAAGACATTGACACAAAAGACTTTGACAGAATTTTTTATACCGGTTCTATTGACGAATTTTTTGAGTA
>DBXD01000078.1:0-18471 GCA_002309425.1 Cyanobacteria bacterium UBA1221 | reverse complement strand
GCTGTTGTTAATTATCCCTGTAATTATGATTTTACAAGAATACATGAATACAAATACTATCTTGGAGACAAATCAGATAAGACTGTTATCGCAAAAGAATATTCCGAATTTTTTGAATTAGGTAAAAATGACAGATATTATCCTATCCCAAAAGACGAAAATACTGATTTGTACCAAAAGTATTACGAGGATGCAAAAGCATTAAATAATGTTTATTTCCTTGGCCGTTTGGGGGACTATAAATATTATAATATGGATGCCGCAATACTCCGGGCTATAGAATTATTTGAAGGAATTAAGGGAAATACAAAATAATGGATAAAATACTTGTAACGGGGGGAGCCGGATATATCGGCAGCCNNGGGGGGCCGGATATATCGCCAGCCATAATGTTATAGCACTTATTGAGGCAGGTTTTGACGTTGTAATATTTGACAATCTCGAAATCGGACATATTGAAACAGTTAAAAGTTTACAAAACATTCAAGCAAAAGGAAAGGTTACCGATTTTATAAAAGGTGATTTAAAAAATATATCTGATATTGAGGGAGTTTTTCAAAAATATAAATTTTCTGCAGTCCTTCATTTTGCAGCATACTCACAGGTAGGCGAATCCGTAACTAACCCGCAAAAATACTATTATAACAATGTTTATGGAACTCTGAATTTATTAAAAGCCATGCTGGATAACGGAATAAGTAAAATTGTATTTTCTTCTACCGCCTCAACATACGGAGAACCGGAATACGTACCCATTGACGAAATGCACCCGCAAAAGCCGATAAATACATACGGTAAAACAAAACTAATGATAGAAAATATTATGGATGACTATGATACGGCATACGGTCTTAGAAGTGTCCGCCTCAGATATTTCAATGTAGCCGGCGCTGATTCCGAGTCAAGAATCGGGGAATGGCATGAACCCGAAACCCATTTAATTCCGAATATTTTAAAATCTACATTTGACAACGGGAAAGTTTTTAAAATGTTTGGAGATGATTACGAAACTAAAGACGGAACCTGCGTAAGAGATTATATAAATATCGAAGATTTGGCAAATGCACATATTCTGGCTTTAAAATATCTTCTTAACGGAGGGAAAACCGACGTCTTTAATCTCGGAACAAACGAGGGCAACAGTGTAAAAGAGGTGTTTTCATCCTGCGAACAGGTAACAGGAAAAACAATACCTGTTCAGGTAGAAAACAGAAGAGACGGAGATCCCGCTATACTTATTGCAGACAATAAAAAAGCTAAATCCGTACTAAACTGGACTCCTAAAAATGATTTAAACAAAAGTATAGCTGATGCATATAGCTGGGAAAAAGTTTTACAAGAAAAAATATCAGAAAAAGTTCAGGTGGAGATATAGGCAGTGAACATAAAGGGATTTGCTGAAAAATTTAATAACCTGAGATTTATAACAAATTACAGAAGGATGTGGCCCTATGTGAAACCGGTATGGTTCAGGGCATTATGTTCAATGCTTATTTGTATCCCCATAGGTTCTCTCGATGCGGTTATTGCCCTGGCTCTAAAACCGTACATGGATTTGGTAATGGTTGAAAAATCAATACAATCTCCCTGGTATATCCCGCTTGGGATTGTAATTTTTACCTCCGTTCAGGGAGGACTGAAATATTTATCAGCATACTTATCAACTTGGGTAGGCGGCAGAATTACAAACGGACTCAAATTTGATTTATTTAAAAAACTGCTGACATACCCGACATCCTTTTTTGATAAAAAGAAATCCGGGGACGTGGTCTTTCAGTTTAACAATCAGGCGGATATGGCTTGTTCAGGACTATTGGACAATTTGAGCATATTTACACAAAGAATTTTTTCTTCCATATCATTAGTCGGAGTATTATTCTATAATTCATGGCAACTTGCTCTTATCGCTGTTGTTGTACTGGGTTGTGCGTTTGCCCCGGTTGCAAAAATACAGAAAAGAATACAGGAAGTCATGAACAAAACCGTAGTCGCTGATGCAGCTATTATTACGGAATACAATGAGGTTTTTGCGGGCAACAAAACAATTACCTCCTACAATTTGGCAGAATCAGAAACAAACAAATTCAGCTGGATACTGAAAAACATATTTAACCTCAGAATCAAAATGGTTCAAAAGACACAATGGTTGTCCCCGGCTATGCATATCATTGTATCATGCGGTATTGCGGCGGCAATCGGTTACGGAAGTCATCTGATTATGACAAACCAAATTACCAGCGGGAATTTTGTATCTTTTATTACTGCCTTGATACTCCTCTATACTCCAGTTAAAAATCTCGGAAACAATTTGAATGCGGTACAGTTTTCATTCTTTGCAATAGAGAAGATTTTCGAGGTGCTTGATACTACCCCGGATATTAAGGATAAAGAAGGAGCTATAATTCTTCCGGACAGCGAAGAGTACAGTATAGAATTTAAGGATGTTTGTTTTGAATACAACTCCAATACCCCGGTTCTAAAACACATAAATTTAAAAGTAGAAAAGGGTGAAACTATTGCACTGGTCGGCAATTCCGGCGGAGGAAAAACGACTTTGGTAAACCTTTTACCGAGATTTTATGACATAAAGTCCGGCTCTATAACAATTAACGGAACTGATATAAGGGACTTCACTCTTACTTCTTTACGAAATAAAATCGCAGTCGTGTTTCAGGATAATTTTTTGTTCTCGGGAACGATAAGAAATAACATTCTTCTCGGAAAAGAATCCGCTACAGAGGAAGAAATTCAAAATGCAGTAAGAATGGCATATCTGGATGATTTTATTAAAGAATTACCAAACGGCTTGGATACCGAAATAGGAGAGCGGGGTATATTGCTTTCGGGCGGGCAAAAGCAGAGGGTCGCCATTGCCAGAGCATTTCTTAAAGATGCACCCATTATTGTATTGGATGAGGCAACCAGTGCCTTGGATAACAAGGCTGAAGCAATTGTACAAAAGGCTATTGATAACCTCATGAAAAATAAGACCGTATTTGTCATAGCACACAGGTTATCAACCATTCGCAATGCTAACCATATTGCAGTAATTAATCAGGGCGAAATTGCAGAAAAAGGGACTCATGAGGAATTGTTGCAGATAGAAAACGGAATATATAAATCACTATACGAAATGCAATTCAGAAAACAGGAAACTATAGAACCGCAAAACAAGCAGGAGGTTACGGCATAATGTCAAATCAGCCGTACGTTTCCGTAATCGTTCCTATATACAATACCGAAAAAAAACTACGACATGCAATTAATTGTTTAGTGGAGCAATCTTTAAAAAATATTGAAATCATACTGGTTGATGACGGATCAACAGATAAAAGCACCGCAATAATAGACGAATATGCCAAGATGGATAATCGCATTATTGTTATCCGTAAACAAAACGAAGGCTATGGTAAGGCCTGCAACGAAGGCATTTCAAAGGCTAAAGGAAAGTATATTGCAATATTTGAGCCTGATGATTATGCAGACAAAAATATGTATGAAGATTTGTTTAACCTTGCAGAAGAATACGATGCAGATGTTGCAAAATCATCCTTTTTTATAAACACCTTTATCAAAGATAAATACATAACAAAAAAAGCAAATTTAAACAAGCACTTCAAAAGCCAAGCAAAAACTTTTACAATAGAAGATTGTCCGACTATTTTACAGGAGCATCCGAGTATATGGAGCTGCTTATACAAACTTGAATTTTTAAAATCCGCAAAAATAAAATTTCTTGAAGTTCCCGGCTCCGGGTGGACGGATAACCTGTTTCAGGTTCAGACAATGTGTATGGCAGACAAAATAGCGTATTGTCCGAGGGCTCACTATTTTTGGACAGTAGAACACGAAGAACCCTCTGACAACCTTACGGATTATTCGATACCAATCAATCGTTCTCTGGAAATAAACAAATGGCTTAGAATAAACAATTTTGATCAGCATTATATACTCGAAAACATCTATAAAAGAGAACTTAATTACATTAAAATTATCTTGGGGATGAGAAAAATCTCAAGCCTTAAAGATTGTTATTCAAAAATTCACGACTTATTAAAAACCATGGATGAAAATATTATAGAAAACTCTTCTGTAATATCTAAAAGAGAAAAAAACTTTTACATGAATTTAAAAAATAATCCTGAAAAAGTACGTATTAATTTAAAAATACGCCGTATAAGAAGAGATTTATTTTCTTTTAAATTTTCCAAAGACATAAAATTCATAAAAATACTCGGCAAATATTTGTTTTACGCTTCAAATAACATGTAGATTCAGTATTTTATTGAATTTTCAAAAAGATGATAAACTGACTGAGTGTACTGCCTACTTTCAGACGATTTATCAAACACACCGTCCCAGTGCCGTTCACAGTCAGTCCAGGCATCGGAACCAGTTAATTTTTTACAGCAGAGCATACTGTCATGGGTATTTGTATTATACGAAAGCGGAAAAATATCCACTAACTGCATATAACTTGGTAGTTTTGAGCCTTTATCGTCTAAGCCCCATAAGCATGAATTAATTCTGTTTAGCCTTTGACTATAAGACATTTCACCATAGTCATTATCATTTGACACCTCAGGACCCGCCGCATATTCACTACTATGAATTTGTTTATTCGCTTCATGCTTAACACTATTGATATTATCAGCCTTACCCCAATCTGTTCCCGCCGTTAAACCTATACTTTTATATACCTGAGCATCATTACATTTTTCTCCTATAAAAGATAAATCATCCCGCCCGGTTTTATTTCTTATCATATAAAGGATATATGCGAATTGTTTTTCATTTGGTAATTCCCCAACACCTAAATATCCGTTTTTATCTATAATATGCTTTGCACTGTCAAAATATATTGAATCAAAACCAAGTTCTACTGCCCAAACACACGCATCAATATAGGCTTTTTCGTGAGTTTTCCAGTCGAAATTATTCCCGTTTACTCTTAATTGCCCCGCTGAAAGCGGCATTCTTATACCTGTCTTAAAGCCCAGTAAATGAGCAAAATCATTGAAAGCCTTTACCTGCTCATCTGAACCCATTTTACCAAATAAACCCGGAGAGGTTAAATTCTTGCTTATCCCTGCATGCAGATTTGCACAATATAATGACCCGTCATAAACAGTTCCGTCTTGCCCGAGTGCAGGATATAACTGAGATAATATTATACAATTTGCACTTTTACCCGTACCCGGAGGAATTGCCAAAAGCAGCTTCATAACCGACAGTAGGCCTTCCGATACGCTATCCCCATCATATTTAGCCACTAATCGAGGATTTATTTCTATATAATTTGCATATCTTCCCCACTTATCGCCATAATCTGGTGTCGGAATATATTGCGGGATTCCGGGATATTGCATGGTAGGCTTTGTTAAGGTACAAAGTGATTGAATTGTCTGTTCGGGGGTTCTTTTTAGCAAGTCAGACGGAGAGGCATTCACCCACTTGTAATTATTTACGGTATAAAGATGCTGATTAGTCCAGTTATCCTCATACACTTCATTTCTGCCCGCACAATGCCAGAAAAGTTTTTTGAGCGGCTGCGGATCTCCGTAATAACCTTTAAACGGAACATTTTGCGATTTCAAAAAATCACATGTGCTGACAAAAAACGTCCGTTTAGAATTATCACTTTTGCAATGGTCTCCGGAATTACCGAAAGCCGCATCTTTTAACAGAAGTCCCGCATATACGGTGGGATAATAACTGTTTTTAAATTTAACCGAATCTATTCTCATACTACTAATATTAAATATAAACAAAAAATATTTTTCTATCTTTGTAAAATAATGTAACGGCAAATTATACAGGAATTTCAGCATTTTGTTACAAATTTAAAAACACCTATCTTAGGCAAAAGGATAATAATATTTAAAAAATATACGCATTTACGGCAATGAAAGCCGTAAAAAAAATTATTAGTATAAGAGTGTAAATCCTCAACTCTTCTGATTGCTCAGTATTGCTCCCGTACATCTATGGGAGCCTTTTTTTGGTTAAAATATTGCACAAATGGCAATAATAATATATAATTACATATAAGCAGTATTATATGAGGATTTTGTAATGAGAGAGTTGATAGAAAAAAATCAGCAAGTCACACTAATCCCTTCGGATTTCAGATTTGCAAACAAAGGCACGGTAACAAGCGTATTCCCGGACGGGTTTGATTTAAAATTGGAATATCCTGCTGACGGGATTCTGAAAAACACCTATTGCGAATTTTATACGGATACAAAACACGGAACCCTGCATTTTGAATCATACGCAAAAGAAATAGGTGAAGATAATGTTTTAAAAATTGCAAATCCTGCAAAACACAAATTTTTGCAGAGAAGAAAATATACCCGTATTAAATATGTTTATGATTTAACATTAAGCAAAGACGGAGTTTCTCATAATATTCATACACTTGATATTTCTGCTGGCGGTATGAAATTTAAGACAAATGAGAATATTGACATTGAAGGCAAATATACGATTACATTACCTTTAACAGAAGCACTGTCCGTTACCTGCACATACTGCCCGATAAGAATTGAAAGACTTGATGACGGGTCATATACCCATTCCGGCAGATTTGAATTTGCTCAAAATCATGACAGGATGGTATTAATTCAACATTGTACAAAAAGAAGTATAGAAATCCAAAACAAATAACAGGTTCTGTGATGGGTTTAATAAATTTACTGAGGAAGAAGTGTAATATTTCATTTTTTACTACGCCTTCTCATTCCCGTTGTCTTTTTATCTTCCATAAATTAAGGAATCTTTATAAGTATGATATTTCGGAAACAGAATTTCATAACCCGGAGGAAGCCTTAAAAAAAGCGGAAGAAGCTGCCGCAAAATTATACGGAACAAAAAGCACGAAGTTCCTTACAAACGGTTCGACAAGCGGAATAATCACGGCGGTTCTTTCGTGTGTAAAAAAAGGCGATAACGTACTTATTTGGAAAGATGCACATCCCTGCCACAAAAATGCGGTTGAACTTGCCGGAGGAGCTACCATATATTACCAAATACCGCAAGACCCGACATTTAAGGTTGCACAAAAGACTTCCCCCGAAATACTGGAACCATATTTTGAAAATAATAAAATAAAGGCTTTAATCATAACATCTCCGACTTATGAAGGGTTTGTTTCCGATATAAAGGCTATAAAAGACTTATGTGCAAAACACAACTGCTATTTAATTGTTGATGAGGCTCACGGCGCACTGTACCCGTTTAGCGAACGGCTCCCGCAAAGTGCCGTAAAGATTGCGGATTTTACGGTTCAATCTCTTCATAAAACGGCAGGCGGTCTTAACCCGACAGCCTTAATTCACACGAACACCAACATTGATTTAAAAGAGGCTCTGTCTAAAACAAACACCACTTCTCCATCATACCCTTTACTTGCCTCCATTGAGGCTAATATAAACTTTTTAAAGTCCTCGAGGGGAAAAAGATTACTGAATAATTTGATTGACAGAATAGAAATATTGAGAAAGAATTGTCCTGAGTGTATATTTGGTGGGGATGATATTACAAAAATTCTTGTAAAAATTGAAGGCTTAACCGGATATCAGTTGTCCGAGATACTCTATAACAAATATAAAATTGAAGATGAAAGGACAAATGAGGTCTGTTCTATGTTATTGTGCGGTATCGGGACAAGCACACAAAAATTGGACAAATTGGAAAAAGCATTATTTGCGGTTTCTCAAAAGAATTAATTCAACTATTCTTTCGTGTTATAATTTTTTTGGAAGGAAATTTTATGAAAGTTCAATTTTGCTGTAAAACGTTGGATGACACAAAAAAATTGGCATATAAATTTGCAAATGCTGTACGGAACGGCTGCTTTGTAAATTTGTACGGAGAAATCGGTGCAGGGAAAACCGCATTTGTCAAACTTGTTGCAGAGGCGTTAGAGGTTAAGGAACGGGTAACTTCTCCCAGTTTTGTAATATTAAACGAGTACCACAGCGGAAAACTTCCCGTATATCACTTTGACCTGTACAGATTAGAGAATGAAGGTATAAAAACTATTATTGATGAGTTAAGGGAGTATTCGGAAGGGAAGCAGCTCACATTTGTTGAGTGGGCAGAGTTTTCCCAAAATGAATTTCCGTTTAACCACATAAAAATTAATGTCACGTATAATGATGATGACTCAAGACTGTATTCATTCGAATCCGATAACGCAGCAACAGATAAAATAATAAAGGACTTGGAAGAATGAATAAAGAAATAACTCTCGCATTTGACACATGCCTTGATAAAATGTATTTAACACTTATGAGCGGAGATGAAATTTCGGATTCTCGGATTGTAGAGAATCACGATGAAAAATATCATTCCGCATTTCTGATTTCAACGATAAAAGAGGTATTAAAACAATCAGATTTACGTCCCGAAAATATAAACCTGATTGCAACAAATATAGGACCCGGGAGTTTTACGGGAATAAGAGCCTGCACTACTGTCGCAAGAGTTATGGCTCAGCAGCTCGGCTGCAAAGCGGTCGGCGTTTCATCTTTGGAAATACTTTCTAAACTCGGGGATAAAAACTCGATTGTCGCACTGGACGCAAGAAAAGAAAAAGCATACCTGTATATGGATAATGAAATTAAGGGCGCAGTTCCACTTGATGATGTAAAAGTTCTGACTCAAGGGAAAAATATCATCACGGACGACAAACTGCAGCCAATACTGGGCGGAACATCTTATCAGAGCATATCCGCAAATTTAGGTGATATTCTGGCTAAACTCGCCATTGAAAAATCTTTGGAAACGGATTGTGACTGGCGGAAGTTAAAACCGCTATACATACAACCTCCGCCAATGGGAAAATAAACATTTCTTAATAAATACGCAAAAAAATTTTATCACAGTTTTTAGTATATTATGCAAGTAACGAGAGTAGGGATACCTGTACATAATACATATACACCGACAGTCAATAAACCGTCGCAGATATATAATGCACCTGTAACACATGATATTTTTATAAAAAGTGGGAACCCTTCCTTTGAAGCATATATAAAAACTCCAATGGAATTTAAGCAGCTGAGCCAAAAACATGTAATTCACTGTCCATACTGCAGAAAACCTATGATATACGGAGGCTTGGTAGCCGAAATGCAAAGGAACGGTCTTTTTAGCGGACCGATAATTGATTTTGTCAATGCAATTACACCCTACAAAAAGGTTTTAAAAAAGGGTAACAAACAAGTTTTCAGTACAATAGCACGATATGCACAAAAAGAGCCTCAGGCAGAATTATCAACAGTAATACAGTCAATGTATTCAACATCAATTAAAAAACTGCAAAGACAGCAATCGAAAATATTCGGAGAGTTGTTTGAAGTCTCAAAAGACCTCCCTGATAATCTGACCGGCTCCTTCAGGGCATTTATGCGAATTCAGCACAAAAGATTATACGGTATACCGCATCAGGAAAAATTTAACTTAAAAACTTTTACATACAAAATCAGTAAACTTGCTAAATCAATAAGTGATAAAAAGACACGAGAATCCGTAAGAATACTTATAAAACCTCTTATGGAACCTGAATTTAAAGATTTGACCTCAGCAATACCCAAAGAAATACTTGCCGGGATAACAGACAAACCTCTTAAGGATAAGACCGCAGAAGGAGCCCTCCGCTACATAATAGGTTCTATACAAAAATACGGTACTCAACTCGGAAGGAAAGATATTGTCGATTTGTGCAGCAATTCCATAAAAATGCTTAACGGAGAAGCTGTAATCGTCCCATTTTCAAACAAAGAATTTACTCACGATTTGGCAAGACATCAATTAAAAACATTAAAAGGTTCACCCATATATGTAAAAATGATAAAAATTGCAAACAAATTGCCATCTTCTGTCAGCGATAAAAATTCATTTGTGGTAAAAAACAGAAAGGCAAACTCCGAGACAATCGGCTACAAATTACTTGAACCGTCAATTACAACAATTGAGCACATTAAGCCCAGTTCCGAAAAAGGTGTGGACACTCTTGAAAACATGGCTCTTGCCTGTAAAGCCGATAACAACGAAAGACAAAGCTTACGCCAGTATTTATATTTGAGGAAATGGCCCAAAAGAAACCCTCAGATATATTTTAATGACATCATATACTGGACAAACAAAGAAGCTATATTTCATCCCGACACTGTTGAACAAATGGCAAACAGTTTTTGGGAACAGGGTAAGATAAAAATAGACACTTCAAAATTAAGGGGGCTCAGCGAAAAGTAATGAAAATAGCCTGTGTTAACTTATTTTTGAATAACGGAATCAGTAATATGAAGTATAAAAATTTGGAGTTTTCTTATATTTCACCAAGTAATACCGAATTTTTAAAGCCGCTAAAATATGACTGCGTATCATTTTCTGCAAAAATCCCCTTAATCACAGAACCAACATTAGAAGATTTGATTAACAAAACACCTGAAGAAGAGGTATTGAAAGCTAATATATTGAGGCTTGCAAAATATGATATTCCTTGCCCTGTTTGCGGTCATTTAATGCTTGATGCAGAAAAATTTAATGCCTTTGAAAACAAAGTTTTATCTACAACTGATACAGAAAAACTTCTCCAATACATTGGAGAAAACCGAAAATATCTGCATCCTGTTGAAGCAAAGGTATTTAATATGCTAAAAACTCTTCATAAGGAAAGTCCGGATAAGTCTATTTATGAACTTCTTAAGAGCAAACTTCCGGAGGCTGAGGGTAATTTGATCAGGGAACAGTCAAAAGTTTTTACAGAAATCGGTATTTTAAGCAGAGATTTACCTCCGCAAAAACGAGACCTCATTCAAGGTTTAATAAAAGATTCATATTCTCGGATTTGGGATACTCGGGAAACCTCGAGATTTAGTCGCAAAGTTTTTATTGATAAATTGAAAAGCATATTTAGCGCCGGGGAAGTTAAACAAAATGCTCTGTCGGCTGTTCAATATGAAATCTTTAATTTAACCACCCCAACACTAATTGAAAAAACAAAATATAACGACAAAGAATATGAAATTATAGAACAGGCAGTTAAACTTCCAAAAGCACAAAATAATGTGAACGCATTTATTGTAAAATACGCAAAGAAAAATTATGGAGAGGCAGATCCCAGTCAAAAGATTGCAATAAGGTTACTTAGTTCTTCTTTGGCAACAATTGAACATATTAAAGCACAAAAAAATGATGGGGAAACCGTTCCCGGCAATTTGGCTCTTGAATGTGCAGCCGACAACAACAGCCGAGGACATAATGATATTATGGAACAGATAATTGATAATCCTAAGATGCCTGAAAATTATAAAAAATATATGAGGAGATTATGTGAACTTCATAATGAAGGCATATTGGACAAAACCTATATAAAGCAACAGAACAAAACCTTTAAAAATGCTTCTATGGGGATATTAAATGCAGACAACGAAATTAGGGAACTTATTTGGGATGGACCTAATACCCCACACAAGAATACTGATGATGCCCCACAAAAAGCCGAGTCCCAAAAGCCATCTTCCGGACAAAAGGCACGAAACAACGGGGCTAAAGGATATAGCCGTCCACACGGAACAAAGCACTAAATATTAACATTTGTAAAAATATCTCTTAAAATCCTAAACTTTTTTAGTAAATGTTCCGATAACTATTGCGTAACGTAATAAGGATTTAAAGAGATGACAGAGACAGGTGCTTCATTTAACAGACCATATAAACCTTTCGGGTTTA
Organism: Cyanobacteria bacterium UBA1221; assembly: GCA_002309425.1. GTDB lineage: Bacteria > Cyanobacteriota > Vampirovibrionia > Gastranaerophilales > Gastranaerophilaceae > UBA1221. The sequence goes on along the minus strand of DBXD01000078.1, from coordinate 6,729 downwards.
ATATAAAAGTTCCGGAAATCGGGGAACACACGATTAAACTTGCAGAAGGAACATTAGCCGGGATAGTATCATCACCGGTAGAACCTCTGTTCAATTTCTTGGAAGAAAACGAACAGGTCTTTAACGGAGATATAAATTTTGAAATAAATAAAGTGTTTGCTCAAAACTTTACGATAGGTTCGGCAATGCGTTTGGAAGACGAAAAAATAAACGGAATGCCGCCACAGTTTGACATGCATTTTTAAAAAAAGATTACCAACCTTCTACACTACCTACACTAACATTTAAAAGCCTTAAAATAAGGCTTTTTTCTTTTATTTATGGTATGTTTCACCTTTCATAATTTTGAAAGCTCTGTATATTTGCTCAACCAGAATAAGTCTTGCAAACTGATGCAAAAAAGTCATTTTTGACATACTCAATTTATAATCGGCTCGGTCTGAAACAAGTTTTGAGATTCCGCAAGAAGAACCTATCACAAAAACCAGTTCGTTAATTCCGTCTTTAATAAGAGCCTCGATTTTTTGTGAAAATTCTTCCGACGAAAGTTGTTTACCGTTTATTTCAAGAGTAATGACGTAAGACTGGGGCTTTATACAGGACAGGATTTTTTCGGCCTCTTCATCTAGCACTTTATCAACAGTATGCTCATCTTTTATCTCAATCGGAGAGAGTTCAACAATCTCTACGGGAGAATAGGGAGTAAGACGTTTCTGAAATTCTTCTATGCCGTCTTTCAGAAATTTCTCTTTTATTTTGCCCAACGCAATAATTTTAATTTTCATCGCTGCCTTTCGCCATATATATTGTTCTTGACGGGAAGGCAAAGTCAATACCCGCTTCTCTGAAACGTTTTACTGCTTCGAGGATAAATTTTTCTCTTTCCTTCACATATTTCGCCCAGACTTTTGTTTTCACATAGGCGTGGACTTTTATATTAATCGAGCTTGCATCAAGAGTTTCCACAAAGACAACGTAATCCTTTGAGATTTCCTGAGTCTGCTCAAGGATTCCTTCAAGTATTTTAACGGCTTGTTCCAATTTTTCATTTGGAGTATCATATGTCACACCAAAAGTTTCAAAAATCCTTCTTCTGTGGCAGGCGGTGACATTTACCACTTCTGTATTTGCTATCATACTGTTTGGAATAACCGTCAGAAAGTTATCTAAAGTACGGATTTTAGTTGAACGCATATTAATAGATTCAACAGTCCCCTCATAAACCCCGACTTTTATATAGTCACCGATTTTAAAGGATTTGTCCGCAATTATTGAAATCGTACCAAAAACATTTGATAACGTGGTGTTTGCCGCAAAACCTACTGCCAAACCTGTAATTCCGAAACCTGCAATTAAAGAAGATACCGAGTATCCGTGAGTTTGCAGGAATCCGGCAAACATTATGAAGAATAAAGTAAATTTAATAATTTTATTTATGATAGTGACAATCTTTGCAGCCTGACTGTTTTTATCGGCAGCCAATATTCTGTTAGAAATTGACTTCTCACAGACATCAAGAGCTTTACAAATAGCATAAAGAATTACAAGATTTGCCACCAATTCAAAAATTATACCAAGATGAAAAGCCTTTAATATTCCGACCAATTCCCTGAATTGAGCATGTATCTCAGCTAACATATCAAATCCTTATATTTAATAAATCGCATAGCAATTATAGCATAAACAGAATAAAGCACCTTCGCTTGCAAAAAAAATATATTTATAATAATATTTAAAGAGTAATGCGGACGTAGCTCAGTTGGTAGAGTATCTGCCTTCCAAGCAGACTGTCGCGAGTTCGAGTCTCGTCGTCCGCTATTTTTTTACAATGTTGGTACTGTGTTTGTTATGAGGTTTGTATGTTAAGAGATTTATTTTTATGGAATTATCCCGGCTTCTGGTTGCTTTTTACGCTTATAATATTTTTATTATCTCTGAGTTGGCTTATTTTTATCACCGTAAGAATAAAACGCAAACAAATGAAATTGTCAAAATATTCATGGCTGGGAATAATTATTGCATTGTTTTTAATGTATCAAATGGTTCCGGTGTATTTTAATATTCGCGCATTTGGAGCCTTTTTAAATAAAGACACATCATTAGGGGAAAAATACGCAAATCTTGCAATAAAAGCATCATTAATCCCGTGGCAAAAAGGGTGTTACTACATTAATATGGGTTCTTTTAGCGCCTTGGATAATGATTTCAACAAGGCAATTATTTACTATGATAAAGCATACTCTTATATAAACAGTTACAAATATCCCTGCTGGGGTTTTGCGTATTTACATTATTATTATGCCGGGCAATATGATAAAGCAATAGAAATGTCAAAAGTTTGGACACCCGAAAATGGAAAAATCGTACCGCAATACGGAACAATCTCAAGATGCCATATGATGAAAGGCGAAATTAAAAAAGCGCAGTTTTACATTGACAAAGCCTTAGAAACAGAATCAACCCCATACAATATGGCATTAAAAGCTTTTATAGAAAAAAAGACAGGGAATCTGAATACTGCAAAAGAATTTTATAAGAAAGCGCTGGCAAAAGCCACAGAGCCTGAATACAACATTTCGGAAGATAGTGTAAAAGAAATATATGCAGATTGGTATGCATACGAAAAAAAGGTAATAAGTAACTTTAAGTATCGGTAGACTTTCGTCCGCCGAAAAAGTTCTTTGTTTTTTAAGGTTGGCATATTTCATTTTGCCCATGCATGCTATTACACTTATATGCACCTTATTAAACTTCTAAAAATTCCGCAACTGCATTTGTTATTTCATCAACCAAATATTCTGACATACTTTTTATATTTTCTACATCATGTATCGCCCTAAGTCTGTCCTCATTTTGTAACACGGGAGGAAGTATAAAACTTTTCACACAATTATCGCTTTCCAAATAACTTTTGTCACATTTAAATAAATAATCGGGAGTTCCGTTTACTTTCTTAAATAAATCTGCTAATTTTTGAAATATTCGCATATTTTCCATATTTACCGGGTACTCTTTTTGATTTATTACAAATTTATCACCATATTTTTCCCTGTCACTATCCCTCAGATAGTGCCAAAACTGCAAATTTAAAAAATTTTTTCTGCTATCATCAGATGAAGTATAATTGTTAATAACCGGCCTAAAAGCATCTAAATCTTTACCAAAAGTATCATTTGTTAATTCACAATTAAATATACTCAGCCACATTCTCGGCTCACCATTTTCATTATTAATCTGGTTTATCTGCATACCTGCATTTTTAAATCCCGTAAAACTTACCTTCATAAATTTTCCTTTCAGTCAATATAAAAACAGAACAAAAAATTTTTTGCCAGAAAAATTTTGCGAATTAACAAAATCTTTACAAAATCTAATCTTTTAAATATTAATCAGCAAGCGAGTAATACTCAAAATAACAATCTTTAAGCTCTGATGCCCTTACTTTACAAGATTTTTGATTGTTTTGCGGGTCTATAACTTCGATAATATCACCATTTTCAATTTTCTTTATAGCGTACTCATGATATTTATTTAATGATATTTTTTTACCGGTTTCAACATCTCTGACGACAATTTTACCGCTCCCAAAAATTGGAGGGCCCGAAACTGTGCTATCCTTGTCCTTTGGATCAATAAATAAAGAAATAAAATCTACATTTTGGGGTACATCTTTAAGATTGCTGCTTATATTGTAGTTTTGTTCATTTCCTAACAGCAATGTCCATGCAAGACCTGCTATTTTACCGTTTAAGGGGTTAATAGCATTGCCGGAAGCGTCTTGTTTTTGCAAAGCTTCCTGAAATTCTTTTCCGAGATTACCTTCCATCGCTTCTCTTAAAACTTTTTCCATTGCCAGTTCAATTATTTTTACATCATCGTCTCCCCTTGAGTATGGAAGGCTTTGCTTTGTTTGAAAAACTTTTTTATAAGGAACAAATACTGTTTTCCCTATACCTCTAAATTCAACGAATGCACCATCTTCTCCGTATTTAATCAGTTCAGCGAGAATTCTTCTTCCTTTATCAGAATAAGACATGGAATTTAATGCGGAGAGTAGCCAACAATCACCGGTCATACCTTGCTTTGCGGCATCTATTTTTCCGTCCATACTTTTTGTTCTCTTAAAGATTCGGGTTCTTAGTGTCTGTTCGGGAGCATACCGGCGATAACTATCAACTATTAGAACCCCGCCCGCCTGCATGGCATCTTTATAATCTTCCGGATTAAATAAATCATAAGTTCTGCCTGTATAAGTCGCAAAGAGATTTGTGTCAATATCTTCTTTTTTCTGTGATGAGGTCGCTGAATAAATACCGCAGCCGTTTGCTTCGGCTCTTTGCCGTCTGTATTCAATTTGTTCCATAGTGGTTGTCGGTCTGCTGTAAAAAATCGGTGCATTTACGACCATAAAAATTCCCTCGCTGTTTTATCCCTTATATATAAAAAGTATTTAAACCTTAAAATATTGCCTGCTTAAACAGAAATATTTCAAATTTGTTACAAGAAACAAAATATTAAAAAACTGTTAGCAAAAAATTTTTATTACAAGTTTTATAAATACAAGCCATATGAAAATATTTCCAAATTTACCAAAATTAAAAACACTTTTTCACAGACATCACGCAAGTAATAGAAGATACATGAAGAGACAATTGCGCGATATAAAAAAATACGGCGAAAAATTTGTCCCTATAGCAAAAGACAATGCAAATTTAGCAAAAGAAATTGAAGAAATAACCCCGTTTAGAAGGCGTTCCGAAAGAGGGTCAAATCTTGAGGATCCCTTATGGCATATACAAAAATTTGAAGAAGAAAAAGGCGTAGAATACCTTCCTGTAAATTGGGCAAATATGACTGAACAGGAGAAAGCGGACTACATTGTATCGTACAAATATTCAAATCTTGTTGCCCGAAAAATAATGAAAAGGATAAAAGACGAACCGCTTGAACACAAATACACCTTAAGATACGGCGATATTGTAGGTCATAAAATCGGAACGGACACAAGTGTCAGCAGTTCATTAAGCAATGCTTTTATCGGGGATACAGGTGTTCATAACCATCCGATAAACTTAAAAATTAAAAAAGAAGCCGATGAAAAAGAGCGTGCTTTTTTGGAAATGCTATGTCCCGGATTATACCGAACAAGCTGCGGCTTCTCGGGGGCAGATATTGTTTCTTCAACCATAACCAGACAAAAATATTATGTCATCGACTCTAACGGACACATTTTCGTTTTTGAGCCTAAACGCAATCCCGTTGATAAACAAGAACAACTTCGCTATGCGAGTTTTATAAGAGAAAAATTTAAGAAAATTGATACAGAAACAGATTATAGACAATCAATGGGCTTAGCAGAATTTTGTGCTTTTATACTCAAACAAACAGGAAGAACCTCGACAAAAGATGCAGAGGAAGCTGCTGAATTTTGTAACAAATTTGCCTCTGATTTGAGTAATATATTTATAGGACAAGCAAGAGAAAAAATATTCCGTTCGGAAGATTTTATAAAAAAAATCATGGATAAAGTCGGAAAACTTTGGTTTTCTTAATCATCCTGTCTGCATACCTGTAATAACATGCAAAAATACCGAAAACAAACTATTTAATTTATGTTTTCGGTATCAAATGAGAAGTAAATTATGATAACGTGTTTTTTATTTAACTTTATGCATTCCAGTCACAAACAAAGGCATTATTTGCGCTTGTATTATTATTATATACAGGTATCACAAGTACAGGCATTATTTTAGGTTCCTCATCCTTATAAACAGGCTTTCCGTAATAAGCAGGGTAGACTCCGGCATACTTCTTTTCTGCTGCTTCAAGAGCCTTTTTCGTTTCTTCAAGTTTACGCATTAAGCCCTCAGGATCTTCGGGTTGCACCCACTCACCACTATACATACTTGCTACTTGCTTTTGCAACTTTGCATACTCATTTCTTAACGTAAAAAGATCTTTTTCGGCGGAATCAGAACCGCAAAATGCGGTTTTGCCTGCAGATATGCCCGCCTTTCCGGTATTTTGTAGACTTCTGCCGTAATAATTATTTATAGATTGAATCTGCATAAATTTTACTCCTTTTTGTATCGTTGTATTATTTTATATTAATTAAAGCCGAAAAAAATTTTTTTTGCTAAAATTTTACAAATTCGTCTGTTTTGTTAACAAATGTTACAGGAACATTGTTCAAATATAGGTTATCCCTTTTACCAATCACAATTTTTCCAAAACAATTAACAAGTTCTTCCTGCGTAAGGACATCTTTTGCATGAAAGCCAAATATATTATCAGAATATAACGTATTTATAAGCCATTCATCCCTATCCGCCAAATAGCATATATCAGACCCGGAGTTCAGCTTTTTTTGCCTTTCAAAAAATATTTTTTGTATTTTATAAAAAAAGACTAACCTTCGTTAGTTTTTAAGTGGTCGGGATGATACGAAGCCGTTGGCGAACTTGTGAGCCTTACGGATTAGTATGCAGCCAGCTGGTTTTCTGCAATCTTTGATTGCCTAGAAAACCGCGTGTGTGCCAGGATGTAATACTGGCATCCGACAATAAAAAAAAGACTAACCTTCGTTAGTCTTTAAGTGGTCGGGATGACAGGATTTGAACCTGCGACCCCCTCGTCCCAAGCGAGGTACGCTACCAAGCTGCGCTACATCCCGTAGAAGCACTCACAATTATATGAGTTTTGTTATTTTGTTTTCAGGGAGTTTGTGCG
>DBXD01000028.1:49363-55403 GCA_002309425.1 Cyanobacteria bacterium UBA1221 | reverse complement strand
ACATTCATTTCAGAAGCCGAGTATTCAAAAGGATTTAGCGATTTTGTGGGTAATGAAATCCACGAAATATGGTCTGATTTGCTCAATCCGAATTTTAAAGAAAAATTTATCGGTGCATATTGGGACGAGGCAGTTTTGAAATTTAAACCGAATAACGAGTTAAAGTCTTGGTATGACTACATTGTAGAGCGATATTGTAGAAATAATGTAAACTTATGTTAATTCCCGAAAAAATTGTTACAAAAACACTACTTTAGTTGCTATATCTAGTTTACAGGTGCTTAACATTTCTTTCTATTTGACTAACGTGAGTTGGGTACCCCTCAATTTATCGTATATATCTATAGCACTTCTTTTGTGCAACGAGATTAAACGAGAAAAAGGAGAAAAATTATGACAAATTCAACAGTTGAACAAATTGAAAATTTTGACCTAGAAGATTTTATGTCAAAATTACCCGAAATTAGTACAAATACAGAAGATAAGTTTTCTGTTTCATTAGAAGAACAAATTGACAAAAGCAATGTTAATTTTGAAAAAGTGTGTCCCCAATGGATGAAATTCTTGAACGAAATTTTTGAGAACAACCAAGAAATGATAAATTATGTTCAAAAACTTATGGGAATGCTGTTATCTGACTATAATGTAGAACAGCAATTTTATCTCTTATATGGTACAGGTGCTAATGGCAAAAGTGTATTTACAGAGATTCTTATTAAACTTGCAGAAAAAGACATTGCAATTATCGAACCCTCATTGCTTACAAACCCTAATTATAAGTTTAGCGAAAGTGATTACAAAAAACTAACAGATGCAAAAATTGTGCTGATTTCAGAACCAAACAAAAACGATAAATTTTACAGCAGAACAATAAAACTTATTACCGGTGGTGATACGCTTACTTACACTAATTCAAAAGGAGAAGAAATCAGATTTAAGGCAAATGCAAAACTGATTATGATGAGTAATTTTCTTCCAAAATTTGATGAACAAAATTATGCACTTGAAAGAAGGCTTTGTATTGTCCCATTTAACAGAACTTTTGCACCTTTTGAAAGAGATAAGTATTTGCTTTCAAAACTTGAAAAGGAACTTGAAGGCGAACCAATACTATATGAAAAAGATATTGATTACACCGACTGCCCATATTCAGATAAACCTTACAAATTTTGTATTGATGTAAGCTCTAATATAGTGATTCTGTGCTTATTAAATGAATATTGATAACTTAAAAAAATAGAACCCTTTATGCAACAATTTGCAACAAAGGCGTTAAAAAAGGGTTTCTATTTTTAGAAACCCTTTAAATATAATAGCTGGGGAGAGACTCGAACTCTCGACCTCTCGGGTATGAGCCGAACGCTCTAACCAGCTGAGCTACCCAGCCACGCTATTATTTTTAATTATTCAATTTTCAAATTTATTTTTAAACTTGCAACAATTTTGCAACAATTATTATTTTTTGTATTTTTGATAACTTTAAAACTCTTTTGTATCAAGCCTTTCCGCTATCGATTTTGTAACTGACTGGACGGGTATGAGCCGTGCGCTCTCACCAGCTGAGCTACCTTGCCATCTTTAAAATATTTAATTTTCATCGGAATTTTACCCGACAAAACTTATTCTCACACAAAGAAATAATTTTTTCAAGCGCTTGTGAAAAATTTTATGATATATTATATAAAAAGCGGAAACAACATAGGAGCAGTACTATGAAAAATATATTTAAGATTCTTTTGGTATTAATATTTGTTTTAACAGGTCTGAGTTGTTTTTCACATACTCCGGCGGCTTTTGACATGGATACGGAAAAATACCATTGTCCAAAAACGCCGAATGCACCTTATAATTTTATGAACTTATACGTACCGAATGATGATTGTTCTTCGTTCAGAAGATTCGGTCAAAAAGCATATGACTTTTGTATCAGGAAAAATCTCGAATTTAAGGCTCGATTTGATGCAGGGCTATGTGAAAAAATTGTTATACAGGAGCATAACCTATACGGCGCAAAGTGCAGAGCAGAAGTTCTTGAAAAATCACAAAAGCACATCTCCACGGAATGTTCCGGCAAAAATACCTCCAGAGCACTTAAAAGAGTTAAACGGTACTATGGTGATGATGATGACGACGATGAAGATGATGACGACGATTAAAAATTTCAAGAACTATTCACACAATTATAATTTTTTATGCCTGCTAAAAGGATAATACCGGTACACAACTTTCCCGATAATATCCTTTTTTTGAATTGTACCATAGTGTCTGCTGTCTTGAGAGTTACCTCTGTTATCACCCATCACAAAGTAACTGCCTTCGGGAATACTTATTGGCCCGCAGCTTTCTTCATTACAAGGAGGATAATCAAATTGCGACATAATATATGGCTCATCAAGCGGTTCATTATTAATATAAACTGTTGATTTTCCAGTATCATCCGCCTTTATTTCAATCCTGTCATTAGGGAGTCCTATTATTCTTTTACAATATGCTATTCTTTTATCTTTAATTTGAGGTACGTAGTGGATTATTATATCTCCACGCTTATGATTTTTTACCATTTTATTAACTAACAATCTGTCATTTTCAATAAGTGTTGGTTTCATTGCTCCTGACGGAATATATCTAAGTTCAAAACAAAATTTATTTAAAAGCCAAACAAAACATAATATTATCAATAATAGCAATAATTTTTTGGGTGTTAAAAACATTATTACCCCCTACTTCTTCTCTTTTTCGCTGCGTTCTCTGACAGAAATCCTTATAGGCGTGCCAAAGAACCCAAAGGCTTCGCGCAATTTATTTTCAATATATCTTTTATAGTGGTCTTTCAGCAAGTCAACATTATTGGCAAACAAAACAAATGTCGGCGGCTGCACACCTGCCTGTGTTGCATAAAGGAGCTTCAGCCTTTTACCCTTAACCGTAGTCGGCGGATTAAGCGCATACAATTCTTTTACAACCTTATTCAACAATCCCGTTGATACCCGTTTTGTTGACTGTTCATAAACAAAATCAGCCTGGTCATATATGTTATGAAGTCGTTGTTTTGTCTTTGCGCTTATATAAATTTTCGGTGCAAACTCCAAAAACGGAATTTCCAGCGCAAGTTTTTTATCAAACTGATTGATTGTATTTGATTTTTTATCCTCAATCAAATCCCATTTGTTTATAGCAATAATTATACCTTTACCCGACTCTACAATTATTGATGAAATCTTTTTATCCTGATCGGAAATTCCTTCTGTTGCATCAATTACGAGCAACGCCACATCGCAATCTCTGATTGAACGGATTGCCCTGTCTACCGCAAACTTTTCCACCCCGTAATCAACTTTTGATTTTTTTCTGATTCCAGCCGTATCAACAATCACATACTCTTTATCTTTGTATTTAACAAGGCTATCAATGCTGTCCCTGGTTGTTCCCGAAACATCGGAAACTATTACACGATTTTCGTTTAATAAAGCATTGACGATAGAAGACTTACCTGCATTCGGCCGCCCCACAATCGCAATTCTGACGGTATGGTTTTCTTCTTCTTCGGTTTCTTCCTCACGTTCAAAATCGTCAGTTATAAGGTCTAACAAATCGCCGACCCCGCCGCTTCCGTGAAGCGCAGAAATTCCCAATGGCTCACCTATTGCAAGCGAATAAAAATCATTTACCATCATATAAGATTCCGGATTATCAAGTTTATTAACCGCCAGAAATATCGGTTTCCCGGACTGCCTTAAAATATTTGCAATATCATAATCCACGGGATTAACGCCGTCTTTGCCGTCTACAAGAAAAACTATTTTATCGGCTTCTTCACACGCAATTTTTGCCTGATCAAAAATTGAAACCATTATATCATCGTCATCTCCCGGAACGATTCCGCCTGTGTCAATTACGGTAAAAAATTTGTTCTGCCACTCAACGTCAAAATAAATTCTGTCACGGGTAACACCCGGCAAATCATCAACGATAGAATTTCTTGAACCCACAAGACGATTTACGAATGTGGATTTACCTACATTCGGACGACCTACTATTGCTACTATTGGTTTTCTGCTCATAGCCTTAATATAACATAAAAAAAGTTGAGGTTAAAATTTAACCTCAACTGTATTTTTATATTTTTTTAATTATGCACGAACAAAAGATTGAACTTCAAAGCCTGCAAAATCTTCAACTGCATCTTCAACATCGTTCAATTCTCTTAACCGTTCATCAAGACTGTTCAGTTTATGCAGGTACATCATTAATGTACTCAATTCCTGAGGATTACCTTCCGCATCATCAATCTGTGCTTCAAGCTCTTCCGCAATAGCAAGAATAATTTCATCGTCACTATCTTCATTTTCATACTTCAAACCGATAGTTCTTGCCAAATTTTTGATGTCTTTTTCTAAATTGTTTGCTTCTCTCATAATTTTTATTCCTCTCCTGTTATTACCCGTGTTTAACTAATGTACGTTCAAGCCTTAAAGACTGTACTGATAAGATGTTACATATTGTGTTCTCTCCTTTTAAAACCCTCGGCTTAAAAACTTTTTCAAGCCTCCTACATAATTACTATACGGACAGTATACGCATAAACTTTAGAAATATTAAAAAAGATTTACAATTCGACCGAATACCGACATATAAGTCTTTTTGAGGTATGAGTTGACATGTCAACCTATTGTAAAAAAACTCGAGCTTTTATATAATCGATATCAAGGGAGGGAAGCATGAAAGAAATTAAGCCTGAACATTATATAGATACAATTTTGCACTCAATTGATTTAATCATAAGAAATCTGAAACTCGATTTAAAACAGAAAATTGACAAGCTAAATATCGGGATTACCGGCGAACAATTTGTTGTGCTGGATACTATCTCCTGTTATAAAAATATGTATCAGCAAAAGTTGTCTGACATTTTGATGAAAGATAAATCAAACACCACAAGAATTATTAAGGTTTTGTCAGACAAGGGATTAATTACAAGAGAATCAGGCAGCGTCAATAACAGGCTTGTTTATATGCTTAATATTACAGAAAAAGGAAGAAAATTAATAAAAGATAACGTTCCGAAAATGAAAAAATATTTATCCGACATCTTTATAAATATTACAGATGAAGAGATAGATTTGCTGCACTCATTGAGTCAGAAGTTTCAAAAAGACCTCAGCGAAAATACCGCTATTTAAATATGTCATCTATGGATAAAGGGATGTCTTTACCGGCTTCCTTAATAGCCTTTTGGTCATGGTATACATTATATGGACATCCGGCTTTTCTTTTTTCGTAAATAAACATATCGTTCGGGTTTTGTTTAAAGCCGTATTGTTCAAGCAATTCTTGCATTTCAAGTTGCGAAGTGTCATAACTGCCAATTATTAAAACGCAAGACTCATCAAAGTGTTCGGAAAGTTCTTTCGCTAATCTGTGACGCTCCTCAACTGACAGGTACGGCCACATGTTTTTGCAAAACAGAACAGTGTTTTTACGCGGCATAGAAGAAATATCATCAAATATATTACCCTGGTCAAACTTTACTGCATCACGAAACTTTTTTGTCATTTTCATATCACCATTATCAAGCGGCTGCATAAAATACTTGTACAATCCTGTTGTAAAATAATCCAGAGCACCACTTTCTGCTATATCTTCATATTCATATTCTGATTTCTTCGCCATTTCAATATTTTCCGCATCAATATCTTTTGCAACAACCGGAGTAAATTTATTAAACTCCAACGGATGAAATGCCGCCATATGCATTAAAAAAGAGTATGGCTCTGCTCCATGTGAACAAGCGTGACATATAACATTAACTTTATCAGTATCTTTATATTTTTCGCAAAGATAATCACCTAAATAATCCCAATCCGTATCTGCACGAAAAAAATATGTCGTAGTCATCATATAAAAAGAGTCATCATTCGGATTTTTAACTTTTCTATAATTTGCATGAAAATATATGTTATTCTTTATTATAGGAGATATTCGCATATTTATTAAAAATTCGTGAAGAAAAATTTTTGCTATTTTATTTGTTTAATAAAAT
>DBXD01000028.1:35777-49326 GCA_002309425.1 Cyanobacteria bacterium UBA1221 | reverse complement strand
GTTTTATTTTGCGACTGAACATCTTTTTGAACATCGTGCCTAATCATTTTGTTTATAAGGTGCGGCATACCAAAACCCATACACGCACTAAGCATAGCAAGATTTATCCAATACAACGCAGCACCGATTTTTCTGTCCCTCGGCGCCAAGTCTTTCAATTTTCTTGTCGGAGGAATTAATTTATTCAGGAATGATTTTTCCGCATCTCTGTTTATCAAATTAGTTTTTAAATACTTATCCGACAGTCTGCCCAATATACTGCCGATAAGTATATCTCCGCCGAAAAAGGCTATTGTTGATACGGCACTTCTGGTTGATGTATCCTTTAATTCGGTTTTGTTTCTTGATGCAAGGATTATGCCTGACTGAACACCCAAAGTACCCAATAACAAAATTAAACGGCTCATAAATATTCCGTCTGCGTAATCAAACTTCGGAGCAAATTTTTTGATGTAATTATTAAAAGCCGTCGGCTTTTGTGAGATTAAACCTTTTCTGAGCAGTAAAGGACTTAATGTTAAGGCCGCCAATATTCCGAGCCACGCTGTTTTCCTCAGCGGTTCTTTCTTTTTAAAGTTTTCCGCACGTTTTTCCACAACATCTTTATCCGCCATTGAAAACTCTGCGGAATATCCGTCTTGTTTGGTTTTACGCTTAGTCTGCCAATTATTGAAAAAGCCTACACATCCGATTGATGCGGATGTAAACAGCAAATCAAATGCCAAAACTGCATTTTTTGCATTTATAAGTTTTTTCCTTAATACTTCATAATCCCCGCCGCACTTTTCAATTATTTGAGAGTAATCCGTTTTTTCTTCTTTAAACAGATGTTTCACAATTCTCTTTAACAGATTTTCATCTTGCAATTTCGGTGTATTTTTCTCTTTTTCCAGAAGTTTAATACCCTCTTTCAACACTTCTTTATTTTTCAGGTATTTATTTGAAATATGAATCAGATTACTTTCTGTTGCCGAAAGTTTCGGAGTTAATTTAGCAATATATTTCATTGCAAGCCTATTTGTCAGAGGCAGGGTAATCAACGGAGATAAGTACCCCAAAGAAAAGCCGAATAATGATTTATTAAACCTTTCTCTACGCTCATCATTATTGTTAGCCATTATAATTTGCGGGGCCTCAAATGCGGTAATATCCAAAACCGCTTTTCCCAACATAACTCTCTCATCAAGATATGTTGCCAAACCTATAAGGGGATTTCCCTTAAAATTTGGTTCCTTAGTTTCCTTATAATGTATATCGTTCTGAAATCGGGCAACCTTCATACTAAATATAATAACCCGTGAAGAAAAATTTTTGCTAGACTTTTATAAAAATCTGAGTTTTTTTGCACAAAAATATAAGTCCAAATTAACGGACAAAAAATATTTTTACATGTTTTGGATTTTTCCTTTCGACTCTCCGGGATGGAAGAACTCTACAAAAGCGTAGACGAAAATATGAAATTTGAGCCGTACGAATTTGTATGCATAGCTTACCTCGTATTTTGCGACATCGAGAGCAAAATACATGAGGTGAGAGTACTCCATTCCACAAAAAGACTCCTGCTTTTCTGCAAGAGTCTTAATTATCTGGGATGGAAGGACTCGAACCTCCGAATGCCTGGACCAAAACCAGGTGCCTTACCACTTGGCGACATCCCAATATTCACAGTACCTATTCTATTACATAAAAATGTTTTGTCAATAATGCAAAACAAGAGCCGGACTATAAATCCGGCTCCTGAAATATTTTAGGTTATTTTTTATTATTTATTAGCCTGATTACCTTCCATCAATAAACTCATATAGAGTAATTGATTTGCAGTTGCTTCGCTCAGGTTGATGAATTGTGCTCCGGCACGTCTGTCAGAAGCTGCTATGACTTTAACATCAGCCTTGACATTCATATTACCGTAGTTGAACGAAACAGGGATTACATCTCCGGCTTTCAACTGATGGTCATGAGTAACTGCTATACCGCCTCTGGATATATCAAGGATTGAATTGATTTTCGCATTTTCTTCCATTGTAATCAATTCTTCAGATGCATTGAACCTCATATACTGACGTTTATCAATTGCCGGTGCTACATCAGCTACATCTTTCAACTGTGTGAGAGCCCTGTCCTTTTCATCCGGTTCAATTACTGGATCATCATCAGTATCCGTGTCTGCATCTACATCGGTATCGGCATCTGCATCAGCATCGGCGTCATTGTCGGTATCCGTATCTGTGTCAGTATCGGTATCAACATCTGCATCCGCATCAGCGTCGGCATCCGCATCAGCATCGGCGTCATTGTCGGTATCTGTATCCGTATCCGTGTCTGTATCGGTATCTGTATCTACATCCGCATCCGCATCGGCATCAGCATCTGCATCGGCATCAGCATCATTGTCTGTATCTGTATCCGTGTCGGTATCTGTATCCGTATCCGTATCTGTATCGGTATCGGTATCCGTGTCGGTATCTGTATCCGTATCGGTATCGGTGTCAGTATCGGTATCCGTATCGGTGTCCGTATCTGTGTCGGTATCTGTATCCGTATCTGTATCTGTATCGGTGTCTGTATCAGTATCCGTGTC
This sequence comes from Cyanobacteria bacterium UBA1221, assembly GCA_002309425.1. Lineage (GTDB taxonomy): Bacteria > Cyanobacteriota > Vampirovibrionia > Gastranaerophilales > Gastranaerophilaceae > UBA1221. The sequence goes on along the minus strand of DBXD01000028.1, from coordinate 46,745 downwards.
GGTATCCGTATCCGTATCGGTATCTGTATCCGTGTCGGTATCTGTATCCGTGTCAGTATCTGTATCCGTGTCGGTATCTGTATCCGTATCCGTGTCGGTATCTGTATCCGTATCCGTATCGGTATCCGTGTCGGTATCGGTATCCGTATCTGTATCGGTATCCGTATCGGTGTCCGTATCTGTGTCGGTATCTGTATCTGTATCCGTGTCGGTATCTGTATCAGTGTCAGTATCGGTATCCGTATCCGTATCCGTGTCGGTATCGGTATCTGTATCCGTGTCGGTATCTGTATCAGTGTCAGTATCGGTATCCGTATCCGTATCCGTATCGGTATCTGTATCCGTATCGGTATCTGTATCCGTATCGGTATCTGTATCTGTATCAGTATCGGTATCAGTATCCGTATCAGTATCCGTATCAGTATCCGTATCCGTATCTGTATCCGTGTCGGTATCGGTATCCGTGTCGGTATCCGTATCCGTGTCGGTATCGGTATCTGTATCAGTATCGGTGTCTGTATCTATATCTGTATCGGTATCTGTATCGGAGTCAGTATCTGTATCTGTATCGGTATCTGTATCCGTATCAGTATCTGTATCAGCATCCGTATCCGTATCATTATCCGTATCTGTATCGGTATCTGTGTCTGTATCAGTATCTGTGTCTATATCGGTATCTGTATCCGTATCGGAGTCAGTATCCATATCTGTGTCGGTATCGGTATCTGTATCCGTATCGGTATCGTTATCAGTATCTGTATCATTATCCGTATCAGTATCGGTATCTGTATCTGTATCGGTATCTGTATCGATATCAGTATCCGTATCTACGTCTGTATCAGTATCACCCTGTTCTTCTTCCGGAATTACGATATTCTGATCTTCTTCATCCCCATCATAATATGGGTCATCCTGCTGAACAGAGCCATGACCTGTATAATATACACGTCTTTCAGGATTCGGACCTTCAAAAATTGATTCAACATCACTCGGTCTTACCGCTGTAACTCTTATTGACGCACGAGTATCAGGGTCTTGAGCTAAATATATCGGATTTGTTGCATCATTTTCGTGATATGTAAATCTGCCTTGTTCATCGGTTGTATGAGGATCCATGATAAATTCATAGCCGCCTGCGTAAGCATGATCTGCAACAATATTCAAATCCTGAGGATTATTCGGTAACTGTCCTCTGCCAAGACCTTCGCCGCGAATTACACCGTTTTTAATAACAACCGTACCGTGCGGGTGTTCATTTGTAGGTGCATTAACAGCAGCCAAATCCAAAGCTTTTACTGTTACTTTTTCAGGTGAATTATTTACGTCATATCCGCCATAATAATCTCCGCTTTCAGCATATCTGGGAACAGTACCCAAATTGTTGATTATCACATATTTACCGCGATCTACGACATTAATTTCACCGCTTGCAGTAATCTCATCTATATAAGTATTGCCTGAAAATTCAGCATTAATATTACCGTTTCTTGCAATCATTGAACATACATTTGCATCATTCGGTGAATTATCCTTATTATCTGTCTGAACAACATTTATATCGCCCTTGTTAGAAAGCATGTCAATACCAAATTTTGCATTAGGTTCATATTTATAAATTGCAGGTCCCACAGAACCGGGTACGTCTTCACCATTTTGAAGAACAAAACCATCTTCTACAAACTGCTGGTTAAATGTTCCTTCTGTCTGACGGAAGGTTATAGGCGCTTTTTCATCGCCAATATTACCATTTGCTATGATTGAAATACCGGCGCCCTGAATGTGAGGGATATTGTCGTCATGATAGTTTGCAGCATGAATACCGTAAGGAGTTTCGCCGCCTCTTCCGTCACCTTCTGCACCTTCTTCAAATGTATCTGCCAGTAATATTACTCTGCCTTCAGCATCAATAATATTAACGTTCATATCTTTGTTCAAACTTGCCAAATTGATGACATCATAATTACTTTGCGGATGATCATGTCTGCCTCTGGAATTTGTACTTGTAGCAGTAACATTACCGTCAACGCTTATATTAATTGATTTTGTAAGATCTCTTGCAACAGGGCCGACACCTGTACATACACCACCTGCACAAGGACCGACTTCCTGTCCGATTGAACCCTGATCAACATTAATTGTTAAATGCGCACCATCTTCTGTCTTTATATGAGTACGTTTAACACCATTGTTCAGGACATTACCTTTATTAACTTTGATTGTTACATCGCCGTTTGCCAAGATATTGTTATCGGTTGATTCATCACCTATGGTAATATTGGAATTATTACTTGTAACGTTTACTTTGGCATAATCTTTTCCGATTATATTTCCTCTGATATCAATACCGCCTTCAGCATCATTTTCAATATTTAGTGATTCTTCACCCTGTATAATTTTTCCTGTAGGTGCAAGTTTAATACCGTCTGTACCTGTTGCGTTATTCTTTATATTGGTTACACCTTTGGAATTTTCGACACGACCGCTGATATTAATACCGCGCCCGCCATTATTAATTATTTCTAACAAACCGCCATCGTTTACAGCTTTACCTGAAATATAAATGCCTCCTTTTTCATCAGTATTTAGATTACTGATATGCATTCTTCCTTGTTTATTTCTGACACTTGCTTCAATGTTAATGCTGGAGCTTTTGTCTTTGTTTGTTATATATGTATTTCCGATTTCATTTACGACATCTGAATTTCCGATAATATCAATATTTAAACCTGAGTTTGTTATTGTTAAATTACCGTTTTTATTCAAGACATGAGAATCATTAATAAGAACACCGTTTTGTGCGATAATATTCGTATTACCATCCATGTTCATCATGCCGGTATTCTTTATAGTGACAGCTTTGTCTTTGTTTACAATACTTGTATCACCTAAAACATTATAAATTGATGCATAAGCAATCAATGCATCTTTATTGGTATTTGTGATATCAATATTTCCTTTGTTGTTTTGAATTGTGCCGCCATTATATGAAAGGCCTTCGCCACCCATATTATTTAAGTTAATATTTGAAACTTCTGCAAAGTTTTTCAGGGTTGTACTGTCACCTTTGATACCGCCATCTTCGGCATATGCTTTTATTGAAATCAAACCATTCTTGCTTCTTATAGAATCACCGGCAGTAACATGAGTATGAACAAGAGTATTAAATAATTCTTGTGCTCTTGAAATAGAATCTGCAGTTCCAAAATTCTGATTCCAGAATACTCTGTTGGGTAAACCGTACTGATTTACACCCGCACCCGTATCATCAGGCTGAATAAGATAGCTGCCCTCCGGGGTAAATCCGTCATTACTGTTAACACCTGTCACAATCTTTCCGTTTGATAAATCAACATCACCTGCATCTATATTAACCACATTTCTTGCAAGAATTTTACCGTTTACGGTAACATTTGCCCCGCCCATGCTCTCAACTAATGTTGCATACTCGGGAGATTCCGGATGCGCTAATATCGGAGCATATTGCTCGGACAAGCCTGTATATTTCTTAAAATCTTCTTCTGTCGGGGTAACAACCGAAAGAGAACCCACATTGATTAAACCGCTTGCACCAACGACCATGCCGTTTGGTGAAACAAACACGACATTACCGTCGGTAAACTGACCGTCTTTCATTGAATTAATGATACCGTTGATATTAATTCTGTTCTGAACAAGGTTTACAAAATTCTTCAGGTCTTTTAGTTCGGCATGACCATTTTTAATACCGTACCATTTAAAAATAAGGTTTGCGATATCACCTTCCGACAGATTAAAGTTGTCGTATCTTCTAAAACCTGTGTCCTCGTTGTATGCCTGCGGTGCTATATTATATATATTAGTACCGTCAGTATTGTGAATTACACTATCACCGGTTACAGAACCCGCACCGGAAATTGTACTTGCAAAAACGGGTAAAAGCGACTGCTGAGCTATCATTGAAAAGGATAAAATGGATACAATTACCCTTCTTTTTTTAGATGAAAGTTGTGACATGTTACTTCCTTTCGATTATCATTCCTTAGTTATATTTTGTACATCTGGTTTGTAAAAGCTATATCTGCTATATATCTCCGGCATGGTTATCAACGGAGTATTTCTTCCGATGATATACTACCACCCACATAATCGGATTACCAGAGTATATCCTTAGAATATTAACTTTTTTTTACACAATTAAATTAAATCCCTGAATATTTTTTTTTGCTATTATTGATACAAATCTTAATAAAAATAAATAACTTATTTTTAAAATCTGTATTTTTGTATTCCTCCATTGAATTTTTACTAATCCCCAGGTAAAATTCCCCCGTATATATATAAAGTATTTTTGTTAAAAATAATTGCGCAGACTCCTATTTTAATATCAACTGAAAGACGTGACATTTTGGGGTTTCAGCAATTTTTAATTAATTTTAATAAAAATTTACAAAGATATACTATGGCAACAGGATACCGGAGCATTAATGTTAATCTACTTAATCTTCTTGAGTGAAGATATGTAGTTGTTATGTTCTACATCGCCCTCGACTTTGGTCAAAAATATCTGGGTGTCTTTTTCATTCGCATCAATTTCAGGAAGTTCTTCAAGTTCTGCCGAATAATAATTTGCATCATTACGGCTGCTGAGCGGAATTCTGTTTGCGAGTGCATTAAGAGAAATATTCCTTATAAAGCCTGCAAAACCTTTTTTTACATTTGAAAATCTTGTATAAATTCTTAAAGATGCATCTTTATTATCCAAATTATACCTGCCCGCAATATAGGTGCTCAACTGGGGAGAATACGACTTGATTTTTATTTTTCTTACAACATTATCCTTTAACTCCAAAGAACCAGTAATCTTTTCAAATTTACCTTCGGGAATATTCAAGACATCAGAAAATATTGCAGGTGAAATCATGGTAAGCGGATTTCTGAACAACGCCGCAAACTTCAAAACATACTCAACAAGTCCGATTTTTTCAATAGTTCCGTCATCAATTTTAAATTTTATGGAACCGTTCAGTTTTAAATTTTCATCAGTATTAAGTGCAATTATTCCGCTTGCTTTGCCCGTAATTTCTCTGTCAAGATCAAGCAATGCCTTTGCAATTATATCAGAGTCTACTTTCAAAATTCCAAGTATTATATTATATGTTGAATTTTTTAAATCGCAGTTTACTTTTAATGATGATTTTCCGTTAGCAATATCAAATCTGTTAGATTTTACTTCGAGCATGCTGTCTTTATCAAGAGTTAAATCCGCATCCAAATTTGCAAATTCTATTTCTTTATACGTTCCATGACCAAGATGCAGCTTGCATTTTTCAACTATCAAATTACTAAAATCGAAAGCCGTACCCTGTTCTTCTACTTTGACACTACCCGTATCCGTAACTACCGTATTCTCATCTGCCTGTTGTTCCCCATACAGGAGTTTATACACATCAAGAGAATCCAGCGAGAAATTTGTATCCCTAACTATTATCGGCAATTTCAGTTCATTTAAAACATCCGCATCAAAACTGAATTTTGCCCTTTTATAGCCGCCTGAAGCTGAAAGTTTTATTTTATCATTTTCCGCATTTAAAATCGCCTCTTTAATAAATGTTTTTTGTGACGGAATTAAAACCCTGTCCATAGACATCTTGCCCCTCAAAACAGGAACATCGTTTGAATTATCCATAACAAGTTTGCCGCCGATTTTTCCCCTTTTGAACAGATTTTGTTTCATAACGACATTGAGAATTTCGCTTGGCAGAGGTTTCGGAATTTCAAAACTTATATAACTTATATAATTATCATGCGCTATATCTATTTTACTGCTCAGGCTAAATATCGGGTCGGGACGTTTTGCACCCGGAGCAGGTCTTTCAAGTTTTTGACCCTTTGGAGCAATATAATAATCCATTGAATTTATATCCAGCACCATATTTTCAAGATGCATTTTTGATGCCATAACTCTCAGGGATTCTTCAAAAGGAAGTGCTTCACCACCTATTATAATATTTTCCTGAGGTTTTAGCATAAACAACCAGAAAATATCCATAATATTATTTTTGGACTTGAGCATGACCATTGTTTTTGCATCACCGGTCATAGATACTTCAGAGCCAACCATATTTGTCAGGTGATTTTTAAAGAAATCATTTCTTGCAACAGCCCGCCCTTTAATATCCATATCAAGAGTTTTTAAATAGTCTTTTACCGTACCTTCAAAATCTATTTTATTTTTGATGTCATGGTCGTAATATCCTTCAAAATTTTTCAGAGTAATTTCATCTTTTGTAAGACCTATATTACCTTTATTTAAAGTTACGGGAATATTATCAACCCCTTTAACCTTAAACTTTAAATTATTAAGTTTAAAATTACCATTCAAATCAGAATCCGTAATATTAATTTTAAAATCAAAGTTACCGCTGATGTCAGAGAAGTATGAGAGGACCTCATCCACGTTATTTTCAATTATTTGAGTATGTAAAAAGTCAATAATATCATTCAAATTGAAATTTTTTGAAAAAACATCAAGATTAAAAGTTCTGTCTTTTTTTGCCTGAAGATTTATAAAAACATTTGAATTATTAAGGCTTACTGGACAGTTATCAGCATGCAATATATTGTCGCTGAAATAAACTGCACCGTTATCTTTTATTTTAAGGTCAACATGTCTGTCCCCGCGGCTGACATCAGCTGCGAATTGGAAATACACATGCCTTTTAATTTTCTCGGCATTATTCACTCCTATGTATTTTCCCAAAAGATGAATATCCGTATCGGGTTGAATTTTATATAGTATCTCACAGTAATTTACCCCTAAAAGGGCATCATATATATCAAAATTCCATTCGGACTTTTTTTCTTTCTTCTTATCCTGCTTTGGAATAAGATTTTCGAGTTTATTTACATCCGCATATATGGAATTTGCCGCAAGCTTTTTTATTTTTATATTCTTTGAAAAAATTTCTTTTAAAGAGAGTGCCAGCTGAAAGTCATTCAGTTCAAGCAATTTCACATCGTCTTTTTTTACAAGAAATTCTTTAATCCTGAATTCAACATTCGGCTTAAATTCCGTATGCAAAAAAGGCTCTTTTATTACGCAATCGACCCCAAATTGTTTGTTTATTAAACTTTGGGTATAGTTTATAACTTTCGGATTAGATACTGCATAAGGGAGAACTTTTATATACAAAAAAGCAGAAGAAGCCACAAATATTGCACATAGCGAAAATAAAGTTATAAAAAATTTTAAAGCTGCCTTCTTCTTCAAATTTATATCCCCTTGAACATTATATCATAGAAATTTACAGATTGTTTAAGCAAAAATTTTATAAATTAAAATGGTTTTATTACATCAGAAATTGTAAATTTTTCTTAATCTTTGCATATCAAAATAACAAATAAATCTTAAATTACGACTTTACATAAACGGCTATAAATTAAAAAGGTAAAATAATGTCGGATTCTTCTGTTAAACAATATCCATCAGCGCAACTTGATTTTAATCAAAAATATAACACTCAGCAGAGAATAAAACAAAATTATGATAAATTGTCCCGGAGGACATATCAAACAGATAGTACTGCATTTGGCGCTGACGAGCAGCTATCGGAAGAAAACAAAAAGAAGTTATCAAAAGGTACAAAATTGGCAATCGGCACAGGACTTGCACTAACTTTAACCATTGGTTTCGATTTTTTATTCTGCAAAGGTAAACACGTCAAAAATTTGTTAGGCAAGTTTAAATGTAAAAAAAACAATCTTGAAATTAAACCTGAAATTAAGCCTGAAATAAAACCCGAAGTCAAACAAATTCAAGAACCTGTCACCATTCATACTCCACAGGGATCCGGCATTAACAACGAACTTCCGGAAAAAACAACAGGCGGAATTAAAATTGCAAAAGGTATGGTGTTACCATATGAAATTATCAGAGGTTCCGAAAAATCAAGAGACAATCTCGCAGAACACTACACTAATCTTATAGCAGATAAATTGGCTGAAAAATTCTCTAATATGAACAGTATGCAAAACTTGAAACCGGAGGAATTAAAAGAAATAATTGACAGTGTTTTACCTGAAAAAATTGATTATAGCGTTACAAACCGTTTAGCCGGATCACTTGGAACATATACACAAACTATTTCCAGAAGAACCAATACTTTTTGCAAACAAAATATAAATATGCATTCAAGTTTTAAAGACTGGTCCGCATATATTGTTCATGAAATAAGGCACTTTATAGATGCCATAACTAAACCTGCACACGCAGTAAAAAAGCTTAACATTCTAACAGGCGAATTTGAAGGTGCTCAAAACATATATGAGAGTATATTATATACAAAAGATAAATTTACAATTTCCCAAAAACGGAAATTGAAAAATTTTCTTAAAAATTTCAGTGCTGAAGAAAAAATTACTATCCTAAATTATTATAGAGAAGGTATGAAAACAGAACGCAATGCGTATGCTCAGGGAAGTCAATTTGTTAAAAAGTATAAGGACACAAAACTTGGTTGTATCATGGAGCAATCTTCACCTAAAGAATACGACTTTGATAAAAAAATTAAATACGTGGAAAATCTTCTCAGAAAAATTATTAAAAAGGAACGACACAGGCTGAAAAAAGTTTTTAAATCAAATAAAACAAATAAACCGACAGAGAAGAATATTCTGCCATAAATGCGTTCAACTGACTATGTGGTATCTAACCTGCATTTTACTAATATCGGTATTTTGTATTTGGATGAACCCATTCATTATTCCCGTTTTTATATGCATTGCTTGCTCTCGTAGAGGGAGAAAAATCGGAGTTTTGAGCTTTTCTGAGATCATTGCAAATCTCTTCATATATTCTGTTCAAATCATCAGACGGATACTTATCAAATACAACAATCACCGGCTGCATAGGATGAAACCATTCACCATGCCAATTCCCATAAGCATTGCTTAATTCATGATGTCTGATATCCCGCCCATCTTTATCTATAAAGTGAGCCTGATTTTTATCATCAAACTGCCAGTCATCACGGGGTTGAAGGGTCTTTGCTCTAAAATATACATTTGGTGTCGAAACATTTAATTGTACGCGCATTTTTTCTCCTTGTTTATACCTTATACGATTACCCTAAAACTTATAAAAAATATTTTTTGCGGACAGGTTTTTAAATATTACAAAAATTTTACAATAAAAATACAGATATTCTTTAGATTAATAAGTTTGTCTTTACACACACATAATGGTGACTTAACGTCACAAACAACTGTTAAAACTGCATAAAACCGAATTTATTCCGACTATTTTTAGGCTTCTTTCTTATATGCATATTGGTAAATAATGTAAATAAATACAATATGCAGAATAATTGTTAATACAATTGATACCGGATTATTTGTGAGAGTTTCCTTTATATGATAATCCTGATTAAAAGTTTCAGACTTAAGGAAAGGTGTCATTAACATTAGCAATATATAGGGTATAGCAGTTATCTGCCAGAATAACTTATTAAATATTCTCACGTTCCAAGCATATCCTATCAGGAATACAATTTCATAAATACAAGACAATATTGCGTAATAATCTATAAAATTGTATAAAGTAAAATGAGTATACTTTGTCAGCGCAAATACAAAAAATGCTGCTAATAATGTTACGCAATACATTGAAAACATTCTCCAGTAAGGTTTTTCTACCAATATTAAAGACTCAAAGTCTTTTTTATAGTTATAAAACCCCACATAAAACGGTATTAAGAACAAATTCTCAATAAATACAATAAACAAAACCCCAATTGCCGTAGCTGCCATTGCAATTACATTATTTTGGGTTTGAGCATAAATAATCGGGTAAACCTGAAAAGCCGATACTATTGAGTTGAATATCATACTAATTATAAGTATGGTCAAAAAGACATTAGCAGATTTTTTGGAAAATAATTGTTGTTTCCAGCCCAGAGAATATAACAAGCCCAGAACAAATGCTATCGCAACATTATATAATAAACTTCCAAAATATTGCAACCCGGAAATACCGGTATAATCACTACTATACCCTAACAAAAGCATTAAAAACGTAACCAATACCGATATAATAAAAAATATCTTCCAAACCATATATGTAATAGCCTCCAGTATTTGATGATACCATAGAATCAGGCATAGTGTCAATATGAGCTGATACTCTGCCAATATTTATAAGCGCCTCCCCCAATGTAAAAATTCATGTTATTATGTATATATGAAAAAAGTAATCTTATTTGCATTTGTTATATTGTTTGGTTGTTGTCAGTGCTTTGCCGCCGCAGAGGACGTTAATCTTGAGATAAAAGAGAGCAACACCCCGACAAATATTGTTGAAACATCTTTAGAAAACAGAGATGTCGAAGTGTTTCAGGACGGCAAATATTTCGGACTTAAGGACAAAGACGGGAATATCCTGGTTGCACCCGAGTATTCAAAACTTGTTATGGTTGGAAAAACTGGATGGATAATTCAAAAACGCGGTAAGTTCGGACTTATGAACTCCAAAGGAGAATACATTCTTGAGCCGAGATTCCGCCACGTTGACAGGCTGCTCGGAAGATATGTAAAAATAGGGAATGACTCAGATTTTGGAATATATAATGAATTTGGGGATGAAATTCTTCCGCCAGAATACAATTCGATTGACTTGTTGTACGGCAGGATGTTTCTTACCTACAAAAATTTCAGATACGGAGTTTCGGACTTCAACGGGAATATATTAATTGATAATGTCTGTGATGATATATATATGCCGTCAAAAGATGTTATGAAAATAAAATATCTCGGTGAATGGTATGAAATAGAAAATGTCACGGCAGAAAAACTTGCACTGCCCGAAACAATAAGCAGTATGAAAAAAAACACGACACTAAAAGTATCGGATATCGTTGCTGATACAGGGACCATTTCCGGGTACTCACTTTTAACCTTTTCAGATTATATGATAAAAGTTGTATCCTCAATTTC
>DBXD01000028.1:14169-35733 GCA_002309425.1 Cyanobacteria bacterium UBA1221 | reverse complement strand
GATTTAATAAAGAAATTTACCTGGATACCGAAGTATCCGGTAACATTTGCAAAAAAATACTATACACACCTCAGGAACCCTTTAAACGGGCCGCTTGCGGAAATTCGTTCGGGTTTAAAAAGGCAGATGAGATAAACTAACGGAGCATATTAATAATGGAAACAGAAATTAAACAGTTTATAAACGATTTAACACCACGCATTAAAAGTATAAAGGAGTGTCTTTGACTTTTCCGGAATTGAAAACAGGCTGGCGGTTCTTGAAGAACAAATGCAATCACCTGACATCTGGTCTGACAAAGAAAAAGTTTCAAAACTCGGCTCTGAAATAAAAGAACTAAAAGAAAATCAAAGCATGTGTCTGGCGTGGGACAGCATAATTGAAGATGCAGCGGTTGCAACAGAAATCGGCGACCCGGATTTAATTGAAGAAAGTTATTCAAAACTGAAAGAACTGTCTAAAAAAATAGAGAGTTTTGAAATTCGTCTTATGCTTAGCGGGGAATATGATGATGCGGATGCGATTTTAACAATAAACGCAGGCGCAGGCGGAACAGATGCACAGGACTGGGCAAGTCTTTTGTTAAGAATGTACACCCGCTGGGCAGAAACTCATAACTGGAAAGTTGAACTTTTGGATAAACTTGACGGAGATGAGGCGGGGATAAAATCAGCAACAATAAAAGTGAGCGGCAAATACGCTTTCGGGTATTCCAAAGCCGAAAGGGGTGTTCACAGACTGGTCAGGATTTCTCCTTTTAATGCAAACGGCAAGCGTCAGACAAGTTTTGCATCACTTGAAGTATCTCCGATTATTGCTGATTTTGAAAAGACCATAACAATTCCCCCGGAGGATTTGGAGATAGATACGATGCGCTCGGGCGGAGCGGGAGGACAAAACGTTAATAAGGTGGAAACGGCAGTCAGAATTTTACACAAGCCCACCGGCATTGTCGTAAAATGCCAGCAGGAGCGTTCTCAACTGCAAAATAAAGAAAATGCCATGCAGATTTTAGCTTCAAAACTTCTTGCAATCCGTCAGGCGGAACACGAAAAAAAACTTGCCGAACTGAAAGGCGAAAATGTTGATATAAATTTTGGTTCGCAGATACGCTCATATGTATTTCACCCGTATAAAATGGTAAAAGACCACAGAACAGGATATGAAGCCGGCAACGTTGATGCGGTTATGGATGGGGATTTAGACGGATTTATAGAGACATATCTAAAACAAAACAGATAGTAATAATATCTGTTTTTAAAAACGAGCTTTTTATATAAACATAATATATGTTATCGCTCTTGTATATTTCTTTCTCTTTGTTGCTATGCAAAGAGAAAGAAATATACATAAAGAAAGAGAAACAAGCTGATATTTAGCAACACTTCGTGTTGCAGGAACTTAGAAAAATGCTAACGCATTTTTTCGTTCAACCTCGCTATTGTTTTCTTTGAAAACACGCTCGGTTTTTGGGGTGCCGTGCGTGTGCTTTAGCACAATAGCACGGCATAAAGATTTTTCGGCAAAGCCGAAAAACGCTGCGCAGCAGATTGCGTAAGCAATGTTTCAATGCCGCAGGCATTGACTGAATTTAGCGTTTTTTCTTTTTCTTTTGTCTATTTCTTTTTCTTTTGCTCGCAATAAAAGAAAAAGAAATAGACATACCCATAACATATATTATGCAAAGCATTTATATGTTATGAATTAATTACATTCCTTGGTGGATTTTACAAACCTTTTGTTTTTGATACAATTAGGATGTTATATAACATTAGGAAGGTAATATGAAATTTTCATCAGCTTTTAAGGTAGGTTTATTAACACTATTATCTTTAATATTATTGATTGGTGTTGTTATAAAAGTTAAAGGCCGCGCAATATCATCAGCCCCCCGTGTTGAAATTCAGTTTAAAGACGTTAACGGAATGCGTCCGGGTGCAGGAGTCCAGATGATGGGCTACAAAGTAGGACAGGTAGAAGAAATTACCCCTGTTGTAGCCGGCGAAGACAGTTACGTTAAGGTAAAATTTGTTATTACCGACCCGCATGTAAAAATTCCGAAAGCATCCGTATTTACTATTCAGCAATCGGGTCTTATCGGTGAACTTTTCCTTGAAGTTACCCCGCCCAAAAATCGTACAATATATATCCCTATGATTAACAAAGACGTATTATATAAAGACGATATGGTTGAGATGAAACTGAGCGACCAATACTATGATGTCGGTATTATAAGAGATATTCAGGTCGTTCACAGAGATGCCCTTCCGTATAACGTAAGGGATAAAGTTACAACCAATTACGCATATAAAGTAGATTATATAATTAATCTTCCGGGCTTGATTATGCCTAACTTCATAAAAGGTGAAGCTGTAACGCTTAAAAACGGTGAAAAAAAATTAAGAATATCCGCTCTGGATAATACAATTCCGCCATACCCAAAACAGACTTCTCCATACACGGTAATCGAACCTATGAGAATTGCAGACTTTTTGGATTGGCAATACAAAGCCGCAGAGAGTTTGACCGAAACCAATATGAAAATTAACACTCTGCTTTCGGATAAAACAATTTCCGACTTGCAGGCAACAGTTAATAATATAGATGAGATTGCCCAGAAAGCAAACGTAACGGTTGATAAAGTTAATCAGCTGCTTGATGATTCCAAAGGAGATATAGAAGAATTAATTTCTCTCGCTAACCATACAGCCGCTGACTTTAACGCGCTTGCAGGTAATTTGAACAACATTGTAGGAGATCCGGTATTCAAGAAAAATCTTATATCAACATCGACTTCTGTTGACCAGCTTGCACGTAATTTGAACAAGATTATGGGTAACGAGGAAGAATCCAAGAAGATGGCTCAGGATATAAGAACCATTACGGATAATATCGCTGAGATTTCAACTTCTGTCGGTGCAATGACAAAAGATGAACAACTGAAAAAAGATTTGAAAAATACGCTTGCTAATACAAATAAAGCTTTGAACAACGTTTCAACGGCTCTGGCTTCCGTAAACAAAATGACACCTGAAAATAAAACCGAACTTGATGAATTGCTGGAAGATGCAAAAATTACAACAAGTAATTTGAAGAAATTCTCTGAAAAACTTAACAAACGATTCCTGATATTCAGATTGTTGTTCTAACGGGTGGAAATATGAATATCAAAACCGAAATAACAAAAATTCATTATGACAAAAACGCAAAAGGTGTTCTGTTTTGTTTATTGAAGTTCTGTTCGTTGTTATACGGATTCGGAAGCGGGTTAAAGAATTATTTTTACGATAAAAAAATAATTAAACCGCAAAAGGTTAATGCTTACGTAATTTCTGTCGGAAATCTCACAACGGGCGGAGTCGGCAAGACTCCTGTTGTCGCAGAAATCGCGAAATATTTAACAGACAAAGGCGAACGTGTTGCAATCATTTCAAGAGGTTACGGCGGCAGATTATCAAACAAGCAGATTAATCTTATATCTGACGGTGAAAAAGTTTATTACAATGCAAGACTGTCGGGAGATGAGCCGTATTGGCTGGCAAATAACACCAAAGCGGTTGTTGTTACCTCAAAAAACAGAATAAAAGCGAGCGAATTTGCGATTAAAAATTTTGGAGTAACATATATTATTCTGGATGACGGATTTCAGCACAGGAAACTTCATCGGGATTTGGATATTGTTTTAATGGACAGCGAAAAACATCTCGGAAACGGGCATCAACTGCCGGCAGGGCCTTTGAGAGAACCCAAAGCCTCCTTAAAACGGGCTGACCGCCTTGTTATCGTAAGCAAAAACATCAACCACGAGATGGCAGAAAAACTTGTTCAGGAAACCGAAAAAGATTTAAACATTAAGACCTTCCTTTGCAAAACCGAACCCGACACAGTGTATAACATAAAGACAAATTGTGATTTACCGGAAGGGCAGGAAGTAATCGGAATGTCGGCAATCGGACAGCCGGAACAGTTTTTCAGATTTTTAGATAAATATAAAATAAAAGAAAAAATAACTTTTGACGACCACCATCTGTACAAAAAAGAGGACATCCCGACAACTGAAATTCCCGTAATCACAACGGAAAAAGATGCGGTAAAACTAAAAGATTTTGGTTTTGATAATATTTATGCCCTGAAACTTAAAACCGTTTTAGATGTGAAAAACTTGCTGGAAAGTTAAAAAATAATGAATGACAAAGATATTGATATAATCGTAAAAAAGTTAAAAGATGCAAAACAACAAAAGAGCGAATTTGTAGGTTTGATGGACAGTTTTAATGACCCGTATCTCGTTTTAATTGCGTGCATTTTGAGTTTAAGAACAAACGACAGGACAACTTACCCGGCAACTCTCAGAATGTTGAAATTAGGCAAAACACCGAAAGATTTTGCGTCCTGTGATGAGGAAAAACTAGCCAAAGCCATTTATCCTGTCGGGTTCTACGCAAACAAAGCAAAACAGATAATACAACTATCGAAAGAGATTGTTGAAAAACACCGCGGAAAAGTTCCCGATACGATTGAAGAGCTTGTAAAATTCAACGGAGTCGGGAGGAAAACCGCAAACCTTGTTGTGGCAAGAGGCTTTAACAAGCCTGCGATATGTGTAGATGTGCATGTTCACAGAATTTTTAACCGTATGGGCTATGTAAAAACAAAGAACCCCGAAGAAACAGAATTTGCACTCCGAGCAAAATTACCTAAAAAATACTGGATTGATATAAATACCCTTATTGTAACTCACGGACAAAACGTCTGTAAACCGCAAAAGCCAAAATGTTCCGAATGCCCGATTGAAAAATACTGTGACAAATTGATATAGCAAAAATTAAAAGGTGCGAAAAATTGCACCCTACTTTCTATAACCATTTTGGCTGTTTACTTCTTTTTCTATATCCTATCTTTTCCCTGTGACCTAGTGCATCAGGCTCAGAATATACCGGTTCATATTCCAAATCAATTTGACGGCATTCAAGTGTTGGGCGGTTTAATTTGCGTCCAAGCTCACTATCTAGCGGTATTAAATCAGAATTTTGTGCAGTGGGACATATTGGTTTTATCCGTTTGTACTTCCGTATCATTTCAAGAGGTCCTTCCGAATCATTTTTATCCATATTCTTTTGAAAAATTTCATCTTCATCGACTTTTCCGTTGTCATTTAAATCAATTGCATAACAATCATCTGCATCTATCCTGTCAAATTTATCTGCATTAGAACCGGTATATTTAAGATTATATCTATTCATTTCATAATGTCTGTGATCACCGTAACTATCACAATACCTGTCGGTATCAAATCTTATTGTCTCTGCATCACGTAACATATCATCAAATGACAAATTTTGATGATTAAATAAATTTATTTCACTAACGTGCTTATCTCTTGTTGTGTTAATTTTGCCTTGCCTGTAATATCCTTCGCTTTTTTCATCTGGACTGGGTATATATTTTTCATATTTGTAAAATTCGTTGTTATAAGAACTAAACAACATTCCGACGTAAATACTGTGCATCATAGAATCCCCCTTTTTGTTCGTGTGTTACTGTAACTTTTCTCGTACATCTATAAAGTTTTTTTCAACAAAAAATTTGCCTTATTTCACGCAACTACGTTACAAAATTTTACAAAAAGGGCTTTATTAATTAATGTTAAAATTTTTATATTTTTTTTCTTTTTAAACCTTTTAAAGGTATAATTTAGACAAGGATATAAGGAATTTTTTAAAATGATTATTGCAATAATTTTATTAATTTTATCAGTTTTTGGACTTTTGTATATGCAAAACGCAAAGCAGTTCAACATCAGAAATGCGAACTTTTTACTGGTTGCACTTGCATTTGCGGCAACGCTTACTATTTGTATAGCCGGACCGGTTATGCATAAACAGTTTTCTTTTAATATCATAGATTACCTCATCAAATTTAATGATGACGGTTCTATGTCCACAACAAAACAAACCACACAAACGATATTACACAAACAACAAACGGGTGATATAAACAAATGAAAAAATTTTTAGCGCTATTGATTACTTTACTGTACGCTTCACTAAATTCCTGCTTTGCATTTAGTGAATTGTATTATGTAAAAAATGCTTCGGTAGATAATATTAAACCGATAATTACGGACGGTTTCAGTTCGTACGACTTTAAACTTACAAAATACGACCCTTATTACGGGGTATCAAGAAAAGACGGCTCCGACTATGCCGTTGTAATATTACAACAGAACGGTCTTGGTGCGCTGTATTATTATCAGTCAAATACAAATAAGAAAATAAACAAATACATCTTAAGACAATTCAGACGTAATGATATATCGTATGAGCAGAACCTGAATGTAAACACTATTGGGGTTTATGACAGGCTGGCACAGGATATTATGGCAGGAAATTCAAACACAAACAGATATACTTTTGAAGAAGCCCAGCCCGTATATAATGTTCCTCAAACAAACACTCAGCAATCCTCAGAATATTCATACGACTCTTTAAAAGGTTCGGTTGCACAAATTGCAAGCGGAACAACATTAAACGTATATTTACAAACCGCAATCAATACTTCAAGTGCCAACAAGGGCGACCAAATAATAGCGGTATTAATGAAAGATTTGGTATACAACGGGAATGTGGTATTTCCGCAGGGAAGTCTTGTGTACGGAACATTAACCAAAGCGGTTCACGCTTCATACGGTTCAAGAAACGGCAAGGTATCAATCAACTTTAACCAGATTGTTACCCCCGAAAACAAGACCTACAACATATCAACCGAAAAAATCGACTTTAACGTATCAAATGACGGCAAAGTTACTTCTGTCGTATCAAATGCGGCAGTAGGTGCAATTGTCGGAGCACTGGGCGGACTGGTATATGCAGCACTATCAGGCGGTGATATCGGGACTGCCGCTGCTATCGGAGCAGGAGTAGGTGCAGGAGGTGCATTAATCGGCTCAACCGCAGAAAAAGGTGTTGATGCGGAAATTCCGTCATTTACGGAAATGGATATAACTCTTACCAGACCTATAAATGTTACTATAAGCTACTAAGCAGGATAAATAATGAACAAAAAACTTATAACAATGGGATTTATAATTTTGGCAATGGCAGTCATTGCCAAGTCTTTGTTCGTTATTGCAAGTAACATTAAGATAGATGATTTTCACAAAGAAGCGGTAATTTTTGTAATCGATTCATCGGCTTCCAATCAGGAAAAGCTGCCTGACGAAATAAAATACGTTAAATCTCTGTGCGCAGTACTTGACCCTGAAGATGCAATAAAGATTATAAAAGTTTCCCAAAGTTCTTACCTGATATATGAGGGCAACCCCGGAGATAATGCGGGAATTACTAAAGCGATAGAATCCTTCACCAACAATAAAAAATACAACTATACTTCATACGGCGAGGCTCTGAAAAAAGCGATGAATTACTGTCTGGCTATGAAAAAAGAGGGATACAGATCCTCAATAGTTGTAATCGGGGATTTAAAAAATGAAGGAATCCTTGAAAAACAATTAAATTGGGAAACTCTTCCCCAGAACGTAAAAAATGTTCAAAAACATGTTCCGGAGCTTGCAATGATGTTTGTGTATGCAGGGCCGGAGAAACTGGATTTGGTAAAAACAAAACTTTCACCGATATTAGGTGAAACGAAACTTGTTATAGCAAATGAAGCAATGCTTGACAAGTCAAATACAAGATTTTTAAAAGCAATAGGACGATAAGGAGTAAAAGAGAATGGCATTTACGATTAGTTCAAAAAATAACGAAAAAACATTTATGGAAAAACAACTGGTCAATATCAGTTCAAAAGCAGGGTACGATTACCAGATAGAAACACCGTTCCCGTTTATGCTTACATTACAATACGATGCAAAGACAAACAAATGTCTTTTAATCAACCAATTCAATAACCAAAAATTCTTATTCAAAGGTCAGCCAATACCGCCAAGCCTTGAGATTGACAATGTATGCAAGATTATGATTGACGGTACGGATGAATTTTTAACAATAAAAGTTCACGGTCAGGCTCAGCAGCATAGTCAAATGTCTGAAGAAGATATGAAAATATTGTACGGAAACGACCCAAACGCATCAACAAAAATAAAGTTAGATAAAAGACGCTCTGAAATTGAAGAAAACAGAGTTGCCATAATAAAACAGGTTGCGGCAAAAATTAATGACCTGAAAAACAGAATTTCAATGAATTCAAAAGGCGGGATTGTCTTACATATCGCCCTGTTTTTGGCATCATTAGTCTGTGCTTTCGGTGTATCAAACTATATTACAGGCTTACCGCTTACGGATGCGGGCAGTGTAATTCAAATGCCGACCAATTTAAAACTAATCTTCATATATGCATTGATTGTATTCGGTGTAGGCTTGGTACTGAAGCAAGGTACCTTCCTGTTCTTACAAAACAAAGCAGGGATAACAAATCCGTCCGCTGCTGTTGCGGAAAGGTTTATGATAGTGTTGTCCGTAGTATTTTACATAGCAATATATCTAATTAATGTTCTGTACTATCTCGGGCCAAAATCTATGCCGTTCTTTGCGGTATTTGTATCCTTATTCTTTGTAGGTACTGCACTTACTTTGGCTCTTGCCTGCGGATACTTTAAGAGTGTAAGCATTCAGACAAGATTTGAACTTGACGAATATGAATACAGAGAAGATTTTGAACGCGTACTAAAAGATTACAGGCAATGGATAGAAGCCTTTATAAACAATCTTAGCAACACTAAAATTAATAATATAAAAGATAAACTCTTTAACTTACAAATACACTCAATCGGGGAAATAATTGTAGGTTTTATTACGGCACCATTTTTGGCATACGGTGTTTCTAATACGTTGGCAATGTGTTTCCCTGAAGCTGCAGGGTGGATAAGAGTTTCAGGTCTGCGTTTCAGTCCTGTATTCCTGGTACTTGCAACGTGTTTGATTATATTTGCATTCTTCTCATTTGCAAATGCGTTCTTGAATAACAAGAAAATTCAGGCATCTAACGTTCTTAAACAAGACGGCTACAGCAACTACCTCCAACACGGTGTTGATATATACGGATTAGAAGGTATAAAGAAACTTGATGCGGATATGCGCCGCTCTTTCACAATAGGTATCGCAATCATCGCCATTGAATTTTCGATGAACGTTTCATACTTTATGCAAAGTATCGGCGGAGATTTAAAAGGTATGCTACTGGCGGCAGTTGCGGCACTTGTTCCGACAGCACTTTTAATCGCAGAAACACTGATGCTTGGACAAACAAATTTTGAAAAATTTGCAAGCGAAGAATTATTAGCTAAAATCGACAGATAATAATGAGTTATAAACTGATATTACAAATATTGCTGATTGTAGCAATCATTTCAACTGTATGTATTTGTATAACAAAACCGGCTATGCACAAGTCGGTTTTGGTGTACGATTCCGGATATACAATTACTCCGGAGGAAGTCATAACTTATGAAGAAGAAATTATACCGGTTATGACTCAGCCACCGCAAACAGAAACCGTTAAAATGACAGTTAACGAGAAGATTGACAACCAAATTGCACAACAACAAGCCGCTACGGTTCAATACACTCAAAATAAATTACCTCAGACAGTCACCACCGTCACCAAACAGAATCAATCAAAGAATCCCAAGACAGTGACTCAGACAACGGTTACTCAAAACAATGTAACAAAAAACAACGTACAACCGCAAGTTACAACAAGTTCAGTCCAAAAAACTTCTCAAAACACATCAACAAAACCTGTCGTAACAACACCCATACAAACGAATACAACGGCTCAACAACCAAAAACTCAAACTCAGCAGAATGTTTCAGCTCCTATTGGCAATTCAACAACGACAGTCGCCCATAAACCAACAACCCAAACCGTTACAATTCCGCCACAACCTGTAAAAGTTCTCACGGCACAGGAAGAAGAAATTGCCTGGAACAGGTGGCGTTCTAATCTGCAAAATCAAATTATGAAAGATTCAAGATTACCGATTGTACCAAACGGAACAGTTTTTAAGTTCTCGTTTACGGTGGACAAATACGGTAAAGTTACAAATGTAAAAACATGGTCAACCAATCCTGCATATACGCCTTACGCCATACAATATATTGCACCTGCAATAAGGAGTTATCAGGGACGTTCAATTTTGAACTTCCCGCAAGGTTCAAACCGTGTTATAACAGATGTAACCGGAGGGTGGAAAATTTCGGCAACAGCGAAATACAGTACCCCCCAAGACTACAATGATATTGAAAAAGTAACCCGATAAGGAAATTTAAAAATGTTTAAATGCAAAGAATGCGGAACAGAATATGATATAAAACCCGATTTTTGTGATTGCGGGAACGACACATTTGAGGAAATTGCCGCTCCGGTCCCAAAAGCACCTGTTGAAGAAGAACAGCCCGCATATAAAGGAACTGTCCAACCTCCAAAACAGGATGTTCACCCTGCACAAAAGAATACGGATATTATATCACCGTTAATCTTCTTGTTCTGTATAACTTTAGCGGTAATTGTATTGTTCTTTGTCGGAAACCCAAAACAGGAAGATAAACTCCATTCACAAAAAACAGAAGAAACACCAAAACAAACAATAAATCTTCCGTCAATAGATTCCCTTTGGAACAATTCTACCACCGGAATCATTAACAATGAAAAATCAAAAATAAAACAGGTAGTTCAAAAGCCTGAGCAACAACCTATACCCGTTCAGCAGCAGCCCGTTCAGGTCGCTCAGTTACCGGTTTCACCGATTGTACAAAACGTACAACAGACGACAAAACCCGTAGTACAAACCGAGCCTAAGAAAACTCAGGTACAAACTGTCGTTCAAAAGCCTAAACAAACTACAGCTACTCAAACCAAACCTGCGGCAAGTACAACAACGGCAAAACCTGCGCAACAAGCGACATCCCAAAAGCCTGCTATTCCTAAAACTACGCAGGATATTGCCAACGGTAAAAACACTTCAACTACGACAACAAAACCTAAAACCACACAACAAACACAAACTACTACCCCCAAGACTACAACGACAAACCAACAAACTTCAACTCCGAAAACAACCCAAACTCAAACAACAACACCTAAAACAACAACTCAAAATACTCAAACCCAAACAACTGCAACAAACATACCTACATCAACGACAATAAGACCAAAAACCACCGTTGATACGCAGGCACTAAAAAAAGAACTGAATAACTACAAAATTGGTTTAAGGAACACAATCGGCAGAAAAATAGATTTTGCAAGTGTAATCGGGGATGGGGATTGCACAGTTTCGTTTAAAGTTGCCTCAAACGGAAAACTTACAAACAGGGCTTTTGCAAAACAATCCTCAAACATCACCCTGAATGATGCCGTATATAGTGCAGTTATGTCAACCCCGAGTTACAACCCGCCGCCGACAGGATATAACAACGAAACAATGAATTTGCGCATCAAATTCTACAACGGCAATTTTGATATTTCGTTAAATTAGTAAAAAAGGTGCACCAGTAAGCGCACCTTTCTGGATTATTTATTTGTTCTATTTTTTATTTTTCAGAAAATTTGTTATTTGATCTAAACCATCATTTGCAAGGCGAACAGACTCATCATATGTTGAAATAACAAATTCCCTGAAATTATCAACACCTTTTTCCAATTCTGTCATCATATCACTTATACGCTTAACTGAGCTGCTGGAACTGGTTGAATGACCTTCAGCACATCTTGAAAAGAAAAAAACATCCATGTCTCCGGTATAAATTGAAGTGTCTACCTTTGGATGCTCTTTCGCTTTTTCTTCAAGAATCGGTCTTAAATTTTCCATTTCTGTCACGAATTGATCTACAAGCTTCTCATCATAATAACGATATAAAGTTTTTCCATATCGCTCAAGCTCTTGTTTATTATCCATTTCTAAAGCTTTAAAGCTAATTCTTGCATTTGAGGAATTATGATTTTCTACTGAAAAATTATACGGAGCATTATTAAATCTATAGCCATGAATAGTGTTCATTTTCCTTACCTTTCTGTTTGAATACTCTTTTTAATAGCAATATAAAATATGTAAATTTTCAATTTTGCTATCTTTTGCAAAAGAATTTATAAAAATTTACAAATTAATAAAAGTCTTATTGCCGTTTAACATCATACACAAACAACTGATTATCGTAGTGATATAAGTGGTATCCGTATTTATTAAGCGGAGCTGCTTCCTTTTTGCCGGTTAATAAATAATATAAATCGTTTTCTGTCCCGTGCGGGAATATGAGATCCCCGTCTTCATTTATCGTACTGTATTTTATATCCACGTTCGGATCAATTTCAATCTTCCCGTCACGAATATCTTTAAGATATTTTTCAAGAGCAACTTCAAAAGCAAGCACATCTCCGTCACCTTTAGAAAACTTCCTTTCATAATCAACAACATCGCCTTTTTCATTTATATGATTCAAATACTGCTTGCTTGCCTGCTTTAGTTCATCCTTTGTGAAAGTATAACTTTTACCAACCCCGTCAAATTTTACTGTTACAGTTTTATCAGGATTTTTTACTATTGAATTTTTCAATAACACTTTTCCGTCTTTTGTTTTTGATAAACTTTTGAGACCTTCTGCGACCCAATCTCCATGAGCTCCGGGTCTTGTTGAAGATATTTTGCCGTTTATAAAAGTGCTTTTTATCGTTCTGTACACACCCCACCCGTATCCTGATACCGCACCTACAAGTGCAGCCCAGATAGCCTTAGAGTACAATCCCAAAAAAGTCTGATAAGCCTTACTTCTGCCCGGTGCAAGATTTCTTGCAGCCGTCAGCCACTTATCAAAAGGTTTTACAATAAATCTGTCAAATAATTTATTACTCCAATTTGGCTTAATTTTAAGCAGTGAGTACCCTCCAAACAACAAGGCCAGGTCAATTAAAGCACTGACAGCACCAATAGTTGCGGCAGAAGCTCTTTTTTGAGAATCCTTTTTGCCGGAAACAGTAACGGCAATTACATTATTCTTCTTTTCGTTCAAATCATCGTACACATTATAAATACTGCCAAACAGACTCTGCCTGTCAGCTATATCTTTATTAAAATCCGAGGAACAAAAACTTATCATACATTTCACCTAAAAATATAAAGTAAAAAACAAAAAATAATTTGACAAAATTTTGGGAATTATAAAGATTTGTTTAGATACTTATTAAAGCAAAATCGGATTGACTCTCATCAACCCGATTTTGCTTATATTTTTCTGTAAACTTTACTTAACTTGCAATCATACGCTTCAATTCATCAGGTCTTGAAGTTTTAGAAAGAGCATCTTCCAATGTAATTAATTTTTGTTTATATAAGTTTGCAAGAGCCATTTCAAGAGTCTGCATACCCAAGCCCTGGTTCATCTGAATTGTAGAATATATCTGAGCTGCTTTTGATTCACGAATAAGGTTTGCAATAGCCGGAATAACCAACATTATCTCCTGAGCCATTACACGGCCTTTTTTAGTTCCGTCCGGCTGAAGTTTCGGTATAAGGGTTTGCGCAAATACCGCCACAAGAGAGTTTGCCAGCTGAACACGAATCTGCTGCTGCTGACCTTCCGGAAATACGTCTATAATACGGTCAACCGTCTGAGAAGCGGATGAGGTGTGAAGTGTTCCGAATACCAAGTGACCTGTTTCAGCGGCAGTCAATGCAAGAGCAATTGTTTCGTGGTCTCTCATCTCACCTACAAGGATAATATCAGGGTCTTCACGAAGTGCTGATTTCAGAGCATTCGCAAAAGACCTTGTATCCATACCTAATTCACGCTGGTGGATTATACTTGATTTTGATGTATGAACAAACTCTATCGGGTCCTCAATAGTCAGAATATGTTCCGGCCTTGTTGAATTTATATAGTCAATCATAGATGCAAGAGTTGTTGATTTACCGGAACCGGTAGGACCTGTTACAAGAATAAGTCCTCTCGGCTTTTCTGCGGTTGTTCTGACAATCTCAGGCAATCCTAATTTATCGAAAGAGGGAACTGTTGATGTAATTGTTCTGAAAGCTGCAGCATAATTACCTTTATCCTTATAAAAATTTACCCTGAAACGGCTTAACCCTTCAATACCGTATGAAAAGTCTAATTCCCATTCTTGTTCCAGGCGCCTTCTTTGCTCATTAGATAACATAGGGAATAACAGGTTTTCAACCTGATCAGGTGAAAACGGAGGATAATCCATTCTTTTCAGTTTTCCGTCAATACGGACGCAAGGTGGTAATGCACTTGATATATGCAAGTCACTACCGCCGCTTTCTACTAATTCTCTTAAAAGTTCTTCTATTGCAACCATTGTGCCCTCTCATTCTATTCGTTAAAGTTAATTATTTTTTCATTTTCATTCATTGCAAGCTCTATCAGATTATATGTCATGTATGCACCAAGAGCAACAGCCTTTGGATCAAGGCTTGATTTATTTGCAGCCTCTATAATTGCAGAATTAACTTCCGGATTTTCTTCTTTTAAATAATGTATCATACTCTTCCGCCATGCGGGCATATCTTTGAATATCTCAGAAAATGCCGCTGTTGCTATCTCTTCACTTATCACAGGAAGCATACAGTATTCCTCAATATAATCTTATCTCATCCTAATTATACGATAAATTTTAAATTTCAGCAACTATAAAAATTATTATTTTGTTTGAAGTATAATTTAGTAATGAGATTGCATACTTTAGAGCTCAGAAATTACAGAAATTGTCTTAATCTAACTTTAGACTTTAATAGTGAAAAGGTCTTAATTTTGGGGAAAAATGCACAAGGAAAGACAAATATCCTTGAGAGTATTTATTTTATATCGACCCTGAAAAGTCCAAGAATTACCAACAACAGTGAGTTGATAAATTTTGGGGAAGATACTGTACAGATATCGGCTGATATTATAAAATCCGAAACAGATATTAATCTGAATTTTTCTTATAACAAAGAAAAACAACGGGTTTTAAAATTGAACGGAGTAAAGACTACTCCCAAAAATTTCAAGAGTGTTTTAAAAACCGTTTTATTTTCTTCGGAAGATTTGATGCTTTTACGGGGGAACCCTTCCGACAGAAGGAACTGGCTTGATAATGCAATTTCTCAGATTTATCCCGCATACGATGAAAGACTGTCCAAATATGACAAAATTCGTATCCAAAAAAATAATTGTCTGAAAGAATACCTGAAAACAGGTTCGCTAAACGAAGATTTACTTGATGTTTACAATGAACAGTTCGCTATTACCGGCAGTAACATTTTATATCTGAGGTTAAAATATCTAAACGAAATTGAAAAATATGCGGAGCAAAAACACCGGGTAATAAGCGAATCGGAAACTTTGGGGATAAACTATGAAGGCTCATTTGAAATTTCCCCGAATATGGAGCTGAATGATATTGCCCAAAAGTTTAAGGAAGCACTGAATGAGCGCAAATATGAAGAAATGCGCAGAGGGCAAGCCTGTATCGGACCGCACAGAGATGATATTCTTTTCAGCATAAACGGAGAAGATGCCACAAAATTTGCATCACAAGGGCAGCAAAGAACCGTAGTGCTTGCTTTAAAACTTTCCGAACTTGATATTATAACGTCAAAAACCGGAGAAGAACCCGTATTATTACTTGATGACGTTCTTGCCGAACTGGACGACATAAGACAAAACTATCTGCTTAAATCTATAAACACAGGGACTCAAACAATTATTACCTCCGTAGATACCCTGTTATTTGAAAAAGAGTTTTTAGACGGTGTAAAAATATATAAAATTGAAAACGGAAATCTGATATCTTAAACAGACACATTTTTTAAATGCTCAACTTTTAGTTCCGGCTCAAGAGTAATTCCTATTACATCTATTCTGTACTTTTTTACTTTGTGAGTTTGAATATATATTGCAATCCCTTTTTTTATATTTTCATATTTTGCTTTTGTTATTGCCTCAAACGGTTTACCAAACAAGTCATTTTTTCTGGTTTTGACCTCAACAAAAACCGTGGTATCTTTTAATTTTGCGATAATATCTATCTCACACAGCCTTGAAAAACGAATATTTCTCTCCAGGATTTCGTATCCGTTTTGTACTAAATACTTTGAAGCAAGATCTTCTCCCGCATTTCCTTTTTCTTTATTATTCATCACTGTTTGATTCCGTTTCTTGCATATCTGCTTGTATCTTTTAGTATTTCAACATCATTAAGGGCAAATTTCTTACTCAGCCTCACAGGGCATATATCAATTCCGCCGCGGCGGGTATATAATGCCCCGACAAACAGTTTATCATCCTTGTTAAGCAAATCATACAATCTTTTATAAATCATTTCGCAGCACTCTTCGTGAAAATGGTATTCCGAACGGAAAGAACAAAGATATTTTACCAAACTATCTTCAGTAATATGTTTATCTGATTCATAAGAAATAAACAAATCACCGAAATCCGGCTGATGCGTTACTCTGCAATTAGAACGCAGAGCATCAAATTTAAGACAATATGATTTTCTTTCCGAATTTTCGCATTCAAGCAACTCGGGAGATTCTTTATATTGTGATATATGAATATTTTTTCCGGCAATATAATTTTTTATATCAATAAAATTTTCAAATACAGGTTCTCTTTTTATACTGTTATCCAAAAAGTTTACGTCAATTTCTGTCTTTAACGCACTGCCTAAATCCCTCTCAATTATTTTTTTACAAGCAGCAAGACATTCTTCCTCATTCGAACCGAATTTTGTCATGTTAAATGAATTTAAATATAATTTTAACGATTTTGATTCGACTATATACTCGCTGCTGCAATCATAAGACAGTTTTAACACTCTTGTGATTGGCAAACCGTTATCACACAGGCAGGAAAACTCATACGCATGCCAAACATCATACCCGTAAAAAGGTAGGTTTTCGCTATCTATATTATATTGGGTCCGATTATTGATTCTTGGAATCGGCACAATCAACGAAGGATTATAATTATCGCTGCCGTCAACTTTTTTACCAAGATATTTTGATGCCGCCTCAACTGTTTTATCAGTCATAAAACCACGCTTTCCGCTTTATATTCTAGCATAAAAAAACCCCAGAAAATTCTGAGGTTCTTTTTTCTGTTATCTTAATTCTTTTTCCTAAGCAATTTCTTCATACGCTTCAGGATTATTAAATAAGTCATAATTTATTTCGTTTTCGTTATCAGCAATAGCCGCAACCACAACCGCATCTGAAGTAACATTTACAAGCGTTCTCATCATGTCCGTTACTCTTTCTATTGTGAATAAGAATGCAAAACCTGCCACCAGCTGCTCCGGACTCAATCCCATACCATTCAGAATAAGAGCAATTGTAATCAGGCCCGCTCCGGAAATTCCCGCACTTGTGCTTGATGCTATTATAGCCAGCAATGCAATTTGAATAAGCAGGAACAAGTCAAGCGGAACACCATATGCCTGAGCCAGGAATATAACCGCAACAACCTGTAACAGTGCCGTTCCGTCCATATTTAACGTTGCACCCAGCGGTAATACAAAACTCGAAATTTTATGAGAAATTCCTCTCTTTTCGCAACAAGCTATAGTTAAAGGCAGTGTCGCAGAAGAACTTGCCGTTCCGAATGCAACCATCATCGCTTCTGCAACCGCAGAATACAACATCCATATTGAAACTTTTGAAAAACATCTCAAAAATATCGGATAAACAATAAACATTTGAACCATAAAGCCCATTGCCAATACCATCAGGTATTTACCAATACTTGCAAATATGTCCATACCAAAACTTGATACAGCAGATGCCGTCAAAGCAAAGATACCGGGAGCCGCCAAAAACATAATCCAATCGGTTATTTTCATTGTTGCCGCAAATACGGATTCAAAGAAAGACACTATTGGTCTGTTTATATCACCTACTTTTGACAAGGCTATTGCAAAAATCATAACAAACACAATAATCGCCACCATATTTCCGCCTGCAAGCGCAGCTAAAGGATTTTTCGGAATAAAATCAAGGAACATTGACAAAAGATGTCCCTGTTGCTGGCTCATTGCCGTTGCAACTGCATCCTGAACTTCAATCGCAGTATTTTGTGCAATATAATGCTGAGCTCCGAGTCCCGGCTGGAAAACAAGTGCTAATACAGTTCCTATCACTACTGCCGCAACAGTAATAATACCGTAATATAAAATCATTTTTGTACCGAATTTACCGAGCTGCTTATTATCTCCAATGCTCGTAATACCAATAATTATTGCCGATACAACCAACGGTATTACTATCATTTGAATTAATCTTATAAATACCTGTCCGATAAAAGTCAAAATAGGAGCAACACTGGTTAATACTGCCGGATGCGAGTGAAGCATAATCCCGACAACTATACCGGCAACAATACCGAAAAATATCGGCCAATTACGTTTTAGGCCAAGCCCCAGTGCAATTAGTATTTGCATTTGAATTTTTGAATCTTTCATCTTTATATATCCTCATATATTAAACATTCTAATGACTAGCCTATTATATAACATTGACGGCAAAAATTCAATTTATATCGGCTTAATATTATAAAAAATCAACCAAAAATATTAATTAGGACTGTGTATGTAAATTTTAATTCATTAATAACCTATAGCCAAATCCATGTTGCCGGCTAACGTCTTTTTTGTTTCAAGATTTGCGGAAGATGTTACCGCAGGAACTTCCATTACTGTTGCCGCCTTTTGTAAAATATTTTGTTGTGCCATTGTATTATCAACATTATTGAAAGATTTCAATTTGTCCAAATGATTTTGAAGTTCGGAATTTTCATCATTTAACGTTGTAACCTGTCTTGACAGTGTATTCAGAGTAATCTCATTAGACATTGCAAAATAATAGCTGACAAAAGCACTGATTACACAGCATGTCAATATCGCACACAAAGTTACATTAACCTTTCTTATGACCATTTCTTTAAGGAGATTTTCTTTGAAAAAATACCCCTCAATTACCTTAGCCTGAGAAATCGGACTTTGGGCATATTTATTATATTCATAATAACTATCTCTTTTTACTCTTGTTCTTGCAGTACTATTCAATTTACTTCCCCAACTACTATCAACTACCCTGCATCAATTAATGAAATTAATTAATACATCTCGCAACTCTCAACTTTGCACTTCTTGATGGCGGATTCTCCCTTACTTCTCCTGCTGTCGCCACAAGAGGCTTTTTGTTTACCAGCTCCAACTTTGGCGGCGGACACTTGCATATCATCTGATTCTTTTCGCAATGGCACCGTTGTGAGTGGTATCTGAAAAAGTGTTTCACTATCCTGTCTTCAAGAGAATGAAAACTTATCACACTTATTATAGCACCAACCTCTAACAAATCCAACACATCATTCAATGTATTTTTTACATTTGTTAACTCTTGATTAACTTCTATCCGAATAGCCTGGAAAACCCTTGTTGCAGGGTGTATAGAAGTTTTTACCCTCGGAACGGCACTCACGATTATATCCGAAAGTTCCCGTGTTGTCGCTATTTTTTTTATTCTCCTCATTTCTACAATTTTCTTTGCAATTCGTTTTGAAAAATGCTCTTCCCCGTACTCTGAAAATATTCTCACCAAATCATCTTCCGAATATTCATTCACAACATTGTATGCAGAAAAATCAGACTCCTGATTAAACCTCATATCTAACGGCGCATCCTTTGAAAAAGAAAAACCCCTTTCCTGCTTGGTCAGCTGATGATATGATGCACCCAAATCAAATAACACACCACCTGTTATTTTTTCGATTCCTAAATCATGTAAAACTTTCTTAATATTCGTATAAGAATCTTTTATTATTGTTAAGTTTTTGTAACTTTTCAAACGTTCCTCTGCCGCTTTTACGGCATCAGAATCAATATCAAAAGATATAAGTCTGCCATTTGGTTGTATTTTTTGCAAAATAAGTTCACTGTGACCGCCGCCACCCAGAGTACAATCAATATAAACAAGACCATCTTTGCACTCTAATGCATCAACCGCTTCATTTCTCATAACCGTAAAATGTTTAAATTCTTCCATAGAAAAATTTTAACATGGAAATATCAAATAAACCTTTTGTATTGCTATGCTTTTGCAAATGCTTCAAGACCGAATTTGTCCAACGTTTCAAGAAATTTTTCATAAGTATAGACAACCGGGTCTCCGCCTTTTTCCGCATCGTAGATTTCAATGACTTCATTTTGCATTTCGGAACTGTGTTTAGATTCGTCAATTGCAATTAAATCTTCGGATGACATTTTGTTGTTTACATTTGTGCCATTAAGAAAGCATAAATTAGAATATTCAAACTCTTTGTTCATAACGAATTCCTTTATCTGAGTAATTTTTATTCTATACACTCGGATTAACGGCATTTTTGCGAAATTCTTTAAAGATTTAAGCAATATATTAAGAAATATTACACTTTTAGCATGCCTAAATAACCGATGTATTTACACGTTACTCAGGTAGAGTTCTATATCACCATCCGAAATCATTTCCGTTACGGCAACCAAAATTCGCTTCTCATCAAGTTTTATACCGCCTGAAATATTGACTGATTCCAGTCTTTTTAAGTATTTTTCAGCATCATCCGTTATAACAACAAATTCATTGAAGAAATTTTTGTTTTCTGTTTTGTAACCTTTCTTTATAAGTTTATCTGCCAGAACGTGAGCATTTTCAGCCGACAGAAAACCTGCCTGCCTAAAGCCTTTTTCACCCATTACGGAAAGATATAAAGTAACCCATAACCCCATCAGAGCCTGATTTGAACAAATATTACTTGTTGCTTTTTCTCTTTTTATATGCTGTTCTCTTGTCTGGATTGTCAGAGTAAAAGCCCGGTTTCCGTCAGCATCGACAGTTCTGCCTGCCAATCTGCCCGGCATTTGACGCATATATTTTTCTTTACAAGCAATTACACCGGCATGCGGTCCTCCAAAATTCATCGGGATACCAAGAGATTGTATATCCGCCACTACAATATCAGCCCCGTATTCTGCCGGAGGTTTAAGAATTGAAAGTGATCCTAAATCAGTACATACTATCAGTAATGTGTTTTCAATATTTTTTATGTTTTGAATTTCCCCGAAATAATCAGGCGTCTGAATTAAAACACAAGCATACTCATCCGTATTTTTCGGTAAATCTTCAAACATTTCAAGTCCGATATTCCCCGCCCACATGTATGTTTTAATAACATCTAGATATTCGGGATTTAAGTTTTTATGGACAAGAACCTTATCTTTTTTGGAAATTCTTACAGCCATCAATAAAGCTTCCGCACAAGCCGTTGCCCCGTCATACATTGTGGCATTTGCAATATCCATGCCTGTAAGACGTGAAATCATGGTCTGAAACTCGTACATGATTTGCAATGTACCCTGAGAGATTTCAGCCTGATAAGGAGTGTATGCCGTTAAAAATTCAAATCTCTGCGCAATTTGCCCTATACATGCCGGAACAAACTTGTTATAAACTCCTCCGCCTTTAAAATCGATAAAGTCAGATTTGTTCTTCTTTGCAAGTTCTTTAATCTTTCTCTG
>DBXD01000028.1:10277-14133 GCA_002309425.1 Cyanobacteria bacterium UBA1221 | reverse complement strand
TCTTCGGGTATCAGATTAAAGAGATCTTCTACCGTATTAACTCCTATAGAGCCGAGCATTTCTTTTTTTACTTCATCAGTATGTACCAAAAAATTTTTCATTATTCCACTTCTTCTTTATAATCTGCGTACTCAAGCAAATCGTTTTGTTCCGATTCATCTCCTGTTGCTTTAATTTTTACAAGCCAGCCTGCTTCATAGACGTCTTCATTTAACTTTTCCGGAGCATCAACAAGAGAAGTATTTGCTTCCAATACCTCCCCGCTTATCGGCATGTAAATTTCAGATGCGGCTTTAACGGATTCGACAGCACCAAAAGCATCCCCTTTTGAATAATTTGATCCAGTTTCAGGCAATTCCAAAAATACAATATCTCCGAGCTGCTCTACCGCATAATCGGTCAAGCCTATTGTATATGTTCCGTCATCATTTTTTAAAATATATTCGTGTGTTTTTGTGCATAAAATCTTTTCAGTAATATCCATAAAATCTCCTTTTATACATTCCTAACTTTATTTCTTTTTACAATGAATGGTCTTTTTACAACCTGAGCATCATGCAACTTTTCTCTTATCATAACTTGAACAATCGTATCGGTGCAAATTTCTTTTATATTTTTTACATATGCCAGCGCAATATTACAATTGTTTGTCGGAGAAATGCCGCCGCTTGTAACAACACCGACCTTTTCTCCGTTGTAATAAACATCGTAACCATGACGAGCAATATTTTTATCAAGCATTTTTATTCCGATAAGTTTTTTGGAAGTTCCGTTTTGCAGCTGCTCCGCAATCGTTGCTTTACCGTTATAATCTGCCTTTTTATCCCGTGGAATTGACCATGACAAACCGGCTTCGAGCGGAGTTGTTTCTTCATCCAAATCGTTGCCGTACAGAGGCAAAGATGCTTCAAGTCTTAACGTATCTCTTGCCCCAAGACCGATTGGCTTTATCCCAAAAGGTTTTCCGTACTCAAGAATTTTATCCCACAAATCCGGAGCATACTTATTTTCGATTAAAAGTTCATAACCGTCTTCGCCGGTATAACCGGTTCTTGAGATTAAAAGTTTATAATTTAATATTTTACCTGATTTAATTGTAAAGGAATCCTGTATAGTATCTAGTCCCATTGTACGGAGAAGTTCATCCGCTTTTGGACCCTGTACCGCAAGCAAAGAATAATTATGTGACTGATTATCCAACACAACATCAAGATTTCCGACATTTCTTGACATCCAGTTTACGTCCTCATCAACCCTTGATGCGTTACATATAATCATGTAATCGGTAATACCCAACCGATATATGATTAAATCATCTATTAATCCGCCGTTTAAGTTTGGCAGCTGACAATATACAGCCTTTTCGTATTCAAGTTTTGATATATCCTGCGGTACAATTTTTTGTAAAAATTCCAGAGAATCTTTTCCTGATACAAAAACTTCCCCCATATGCGACACATCAAAAAGTCCCACACCGTTTCTGACAGTATTATGTTCATCAATAATCGACTCATACTGTACAGGCATGTGCCAGCCTGCAAAATCAACCATCTTGGCACCTAATGCCACGTGTTTGTCGTGTAAGCATGTTTCTTTTGTCATGACAAAACCCCCTAATCTATTAATATTTTCCTAAGATTAAAGGGGTTTGTCAATATAGTTTAAGCATTGAAAATATTAGAAATTTTATTCAAATTGTTCCAGCAGCAAACCGTTTTCTTTCAGATAATTATACCATTCCATACGTTCCGGGGGAACATCTGCTTTTGTTTTACCTGTTAAAATATTAGGGTCTTCAGAATTTCCGTTCACTCTGGCAACTATTTCATAAAATTGTTCAACCGAACA
Organism: Cyanobacteria bacterium UBA1221; assembly: GCA_002309425.1. Lineage (GTDB taxonomy): Bacteria > Cyanobacteriota > Vampirovibrionia > Gastranaerophilales > Gastranaerophilaceae > UBA1221. The sequence goes on along the minus strand of DBXD01000028.1, from coordinate 12,285 downwards.
CTCCCATTTGCCATCTGTAACATCCAAAATAATTTTCTTATATTCTTCAGCCTGAGCTTCCGTCATATATCCTGAAACTCTGCGAAATCTGTCTTCCATCTGTTCTTTTGTGTATCCGCGTCTTACAAGATTTCCATCCTCGTCATAATCTTCTATCGGCGGAGATACCAAATCCTTATAACAAACATCTCCGCCACAGCAGGCCTCTGTTTCTCCTGTATTATACAAAGTTGATATTGCATTGGTACTTACTCTGTTATATAAGGAGTCTGTTTTAAATAACCACTTATTTGCTTGCACACGAACAGTATCATATAATAACTGCTGTTCTTCCTGTGATAATTCAATTCCATAGCGTTCTTTTGCCAAGGAACATAATGAACTGCTAAAATTATCATCTTCTATCCAAGGGATAATCCATTGCTTAAATTCGTCATAAGTTGAAGTGTTATCAACGATAATATTATTTATCTTTGCATATTCTTCAGTCGACATATCCCCAGTCTTATCTGTGGGATTAGTATTGTGTATCTCCAACATCATCAATTCTACATTATCCATTTTGCCATCCTTGTTATTATCAGAAGTAAACCATTTGTTTACATTACGTTCCGCAAAAAACAATATCTGCCTCAAACAACTAAATTTATCTCCGCTATAACCGCCATCAATTAATTCCTGTGCACTTATTGTACCATCTTTATCCTTGTCCAGTTTTGTGAACAAGCTTTCTTTCATATTTGAACTTTCAAATCCCACTTTTGTTTTTGTTTCCGGATGTCGAGTTGTTCCAAACGTGACTGGGTTAACCTCTGTCATATCAATACTCCTTTCTCTCTGGTTTATAAAATTTATATATTTTATACAAATTGTCTTTTGCTGTAAATATCAAAAACGCTCGTATTCATAGGTATATTACCACTCATCGCAAACTGTTGTTTATTAGCATTATCATCTTGGGACAATCCGGGAACCTTTTCCGGTTCTACACCGGCCTGTGCCATAACAGATTTTTGTTTTGCACCATCGAGCAGCGGAACAAATTCCTTGGTACCATTTTGAGCATAAAATACGGAAATTTCCTCTGCACAAGTACCATTGTATTTTGCCACTCTAGCAGCCTTAATAGGTGTATTTTCCGTAAAATTCTCAGTTCCCAAAAGTTTTGCCATATCTTTGGCTTTCATTTGTGGAAACTTTTCAAAACAAGTTTTTACAGTTAATCCGCTCATAATTCAACCTTGTTTATAACTCAACCATATATTAATAAAGTTTTTTTATATTTGAAAATTGCAAAATTTTACTAATTTATTACAAAATATTAAAATATTAATTTTTTGTTTATTTTTTTAGGAATTAAAAAAAATGATGTTATAACAGTAAAGTAAGGCGAATAGCATGTAAGTTTATGCTCATATAAAAATGTAAAGAACTTAACGTCATATCGTCTTAACGTCTTATAGACATTAAATAAAAAGGAGATAAAAATTATGGCAAAAACAATTGGTATTGACCTCGGAACAACAAACTCCGTAGTCGCAGTTATGGAAGGCGGCAAGCCAACCGTTATTGCCAACGCTGAAGGTTCAAGAACAACCCCTTCAATAGTTGGTTTCTCTAAAACAGGTGAAAGACTTGTCGGACAGTTGGCAAAACGTCAGGCAATTTTAAACCCTGAAAAAACAATCGCATCCATCAAAAGACATATGGGTGAAGATTACAAGGTAAATATTGACGGAAAAGATTACACTCCGCAGGAAATTTCATCAATGATATTGAGAAAATTGGCAGATGATGCATCCAGTTATTTGGGTGAAAAAGTTACATCTGCGGTAATCACAGTTCCTGCATATTTTAACGATGCTCAAAGACAGGCAACAAAAGATGCCGGTAAAATCGCAGGGTTAGACGTTCTTCGTATCGTAAACGAACCGACTGCGGCAGCATTGGCTTACGGTTTGGAAAAAGAAAAATCCGAAAAAGTTCTTGTATTTGACTTAGGTGGTGG
>DBXD01000028.1:3315-10200 GCA_002309425.1 Cyanobacteria bacterium UBA1221 | reverse complement strand
CACTTAGGTGGTGATGATTTTGACCAAAAAGTTATGGACTGGATGTGCGAAGAATTTAAGAAACAGGAAGGAATTGATTTAAGAAACGACAAACAAGCTATGCAGCGTGTAAAAGAAGCCGCTGAAAAAGCAAAAATCGAGTTGTCCTCCGTTCTTGAAACAAGCATAAGCCTGCCGTTCATCACTGCTGATGCAAACGGTGCAAAACACTTGGAATTATCTTTAACAAGAGCTAAATTTGAAGATTTGAGCAGAGATTTGCTTAACAGATGTAAAGTTCCTGTTGAAACAGCATTGAAAGATGCGGGCGTTTCAAAAGATGATATTAACGAAGTCGTATTAGTCGGCGGTTCTTCAAGAATCCCTGCCGTACAACAGTTAGTAAAAGATTATACAGGCAAAGAACCTAACCAATCAGTAAACCCTGATGAAGTTGTTGCGGTTGGTGCAGCTGTTCAGGCCGGTGTATTGGCGGGTGAAGTCAAAGATATCGTATTACTTGATGTAACTCCTCTGACATTAGGTATTGAAACATTGGGCGGCGTTATGACCCCTCTGGTTCCCCGTAACACTACAATCCCGACTTCAAAATCTCAGGTATTCTCAACCGCCGAAAATAATCAGACAGCCGTTGATATTCATGTTCTCCAGGGTGAAAGACCTATGGCAAAGGATAACAAATCTCTCGGTATGTTCAGATTAGACGGTATCCCGCCGGCAATGAGAGGTCTGCCTCAAATCGAAGTTACATTTGACATTGACGCGAACGGTATTGTTAATGTTTCGGCAAAAGATAAAGCAACTAACAAAGAACAAAAAATTACAATTACAAACTCTTCTAACTTGTCAGAAGCCGATATAGACAAGATGGTAAAAGAAGCTGAGGCTAATGCAGCCGAAGATAAGAAGAAGAAAGAAGAAGCCGAAATCAAGAACAATGCGACAAGCATGATTGGTTCTGCCGAAAGAATCGTAAAAGATTTTGAAGGCAAAATTGATGAAGCTGACAAAACAAAACTCGAAGAACAAAAAGCAGCTTTACAAAAAGCAATTGATGAAAATAAAGATACCGAAGAACTGAAAAAATTATCTGATGAATTACAACAGACAATGTTCAGTATTTCTCAAAAGGCTTATGAAGCTGTACAAAAAGAAGAACAAGCTAATCAGGGTTCTGCAAGTACAGACAGCGCATCATCTTCTTCAACAGAAAACAAAGATGATGAAGATGTAATTGATGCAGAATATACAAAAGAGTAATAATATCCTTTCGGATTGGAATGCCGCCTCAAAAAGGCGGCATTTTTTATGGGAAACTTAATATATCTTAAAAAGAGAGGAAATAAAGGCAAAATTTTACACGTTTAATTTTTAATATAAATAAGTGTAAACAGAAGGTTCTATAATGTCAGCAGGAAAAGTAAATTTCACATCATCAATATTGAGTGATATGACTGCAAAAGCAGCGGCATTTCAGGACAACAAACAGCCTGAGCAAGTTGTAACCACGACAATAAGGCAAGATTCTGAACCGACAGTTTCAGCATCTGCGGAAAATACTGCGGATAAACCTAAAAATAACGTCAAACGAAATACAATTGTAGGTTTGAGTGCTGTTGCAATACTTATAGGACTTGGTGTAGCGGGAAGAAAAGGGAAGCTTGGTCCGAAACTCCAAAAATTCTTGGGCGGAGCAGAGCATGCAACGGAAAGAAATGCGGCTCCCGAAAGAATTAAACCACAAGGGACAAAACCTGCAACAGAACATACAAGTTCGACAGATGTTACTACAAATACCGGCGGGGGAAAAGTTAAACTTACACGGGAAATAAAAAAACGTATAGCTGAAATAGAGTCCAGCATTGACAAAGATTTACCAAAAATCGATGAAGGAATGAAAACTATGAAAGTTTATACTACTGATGAATGTCGCACTCTTATCAAAGATGAAATTAATTATGAGGCTATAGATTTTTCAAAATGCAGGCGTGGTAAATTTTGGGTTGATGATAAACCTTGTTGGCACTATTCAGAGAAAAGGGATGACTGTTTTGTGCTTTTATCCTTTAATGAAGACAAAACATTAAGACAATTTAGTAAAAGAGAACTTGTAAAAGGAGAATATGAAGGCAAAGATATTTTTAGAATAACATTTGATGAAAGCGGGAAAAATTATTATTTATTTGACGATATCAACGAGATAAGTATGAGTTCAATAGATGGATCACCTGCTGGCGCATTTAAAAAAACTGATACTCATACTATTGTTTATGACAAATATGGTAATATAAGCTGTGCAAAAAAAGATGTAAAAACTTTTCTTAAACATTCTATAGAATACATAAATGGGCAAATTAATAAAATTGAATACTTCGAAAATGATGCCGTAACTAACCCTTTCCCTGTAAAATTTGAATTTTTCCGTGATGGTAAATTGTACAAACAGACATATAAAATAAATGGGGAATTGGTTGAAATTCCGCTAAATTAGATGTTATTAAAATTATTACTTAATATATCTTAAAAATAGTTGCAGCCAAGCGCAAAATTATTTTTGTTTGTTTTTAATATAATAAGTTTTAGTTTAAGGTAAAAACAGAAGGTTTTATAATGTCAGTTGGAAAAATAAGTTTTACTTCATCAATATTGAGTGATATGACTGCAAAAGCAGCGGCATTTCAGGAAAATAAGCAGCCTGAGCAACCTGCTTCGGTAACGGAACCAACGCCTCAACCCATCATCGCACAACCCCAAAAACAAGAGCCGCAACCCGTAATTTCGGCTCCGGCAAAAGAAATTATTACAGATGAGCCCAAAAATAAAAGGAAAAGAAACACCATTATAGGTTTAAGTGCTGTTGCAATACTTATAGGTCTTGGAGTTGCCGGAAGAAAAGGAAAACTTGGTCCGAAACTTCAAAAATTCTTAGGCGGTGCAGAACATGCCGCAGGAAAAAGCGGAGATGACATCACTACAGGGCTAAGCCCGGATGTCAGTGGCCCGGCAGTGCATACACTTAATAATCCTGCTGCACCGGACATAAAAACCTTCCGGATAGAACCTGCAGATACAAAAGCTGCTATTTCAAAGTTGGACAGAAAAACCCAAAATCGGATTGCAGAAATTAACAGTACCATAGACAGAGATATTCCGTTGCTGGATGACAGTTTAAAAACAATTACTGTTCCCACTAAAAAAGAATGTATGGAAATTATAGAAAAAGATGTAGATATTAATGCAATAAAACGTTCTGAATGCATGATAGGTGATGACGGCACAATATACTACGACACAGTAAAAGACGGATATAAGATTTCAGTTGTATTTAACAAAGATAAATCTTTTAAATCGTTTACCAAATTCGATTTAAACAATAATTACAAAACAGTTACATATATAGACTTTGGTGAGGGTAAAGCATACAATTACAATAACGAAATAACAGGTATTTACTGTGCTTTGGATAAGGAAGGAAATCCTGTTTTTCTCGGGAGGAAAATTTCTCCGAATATCACATTGTGGTACGACAATAATAAACAATTAGATCACGTTCTTAAAAATATGACGACAGATCCAACAAAAACATTGAGCTCTATTCATTATGAAAACGGTAAAATCTCAAGAGTATTTTACTATGATACTAATACAAATCACATAGCAAAACTGGAATGGTTAAATGATACAGGAAAAATTGCCTACGAAAAATATACGGTAGACGGGAAAGAGATTGAAATCCATGCAGGTTAATATTTCTTAAAAATAGGAAATTAAAAAGCAAAAATTTACATATTAAAATTTTAATATATATAAGTGTAAACAGAAGGTTCTGTAATGTCAGAAGGTAAAGTAAATTTTACATCATCAATATTAAGTGATATGACTGCAAAAGCAGCGGCTTATCACAACCCTGAAAATGGCCGATTTGCAAAAATGGAAATTTTGGATGATACCGGCAAAATTGTGAGAGAGCAGTATACATTGGCCGATGATACATCTATCCTACTCAAGGCAACTGAATAGTTATACATTTTTCAGATAAAGGAAGCAAATTTATGAAATACGGATTTATATTTTTAATAACAATATCTATGATGTTTGGCGGAGTGTGTTTTGGTGCTATTAAAATGGGGCAGGATTATATGGATTCGGCATATAAAAGCGGCTGCTGCTCACGCCACGGCGGAGTATCCTATTGCGGAAAGAACGAATATTACGTTTGTGCCGACAATACACAAAGCCCAAGCTGTCGTTGCAGATAATTTGTAAAGATATATTTAGAATTAAAAAGAATATAGCAAAAAAATTTTTTAGGAGTTTATATATAAAAAAATAGGAAATATTAGATGGATATATGTAGATGTAACTATAATCCAAATATTCAATTCGGTGCACACTTTCTCAATTCTGAAGACTTACATAAGATTGTAGACTATTCTATTAAAAATGGTACATATCTAAAATTGGAAAACGCGGCAAGGAACATCGAAACATCCATGCTAAAAACTCGAATATTTGTAGAATTGGGTACTTTTAACAACAGACCAACTGTTACATTTAAAAGGTACGATCCCAAAGCTAAAGTTGCTTTTCCTGTGTACTTGGATAGAGATTACACAATGAGAAAAAGTGTAACATACGTTTCCAACAAAAAAGAGAAAAATCCTTTGGAGTTTGCCTACTCTATTATTGAGCGTATGGGAAGAGATGTTCCCAAGAACAGATTATTCAGACAGGCTATTGCTAGCCGTCCAGAAAAAAGGCATTATTTATATTTGATTACTTAATATTTAAATATAAAATAAAAACCCTCCGCTTTTGTTGAAGGGTTTTATTATATATATTATGATTTATGCAACTTGTTTTGAAAGCTTTTTACTGTCTTTGTCTTCCCATATTGAAATTAATACGGTACAGAAGAATATACTTGACCACGTTCCTATAATTACACCGACAATCAATGCTAACACAAAATCTCTGGTGGTTACCCCGCCGAAGAAATAAAGTGCCAGGAGCGTAATTAATGTGGAGAATGAAGTATTTATACTTCTTGTTACTGTCTGATTAACCGAAGAATTTACGATTTCACCAAAAGACATTTTCTTTGAATAGTACCTCAAATTCTCTCTGATACGGTCGAATGTAACGATAGTATCGTTAATCGAGAAACCTATAAGGGTTAAGACTGCCGTTATAAACAAGCTGTCAACTTCAACGCCGAAAACAAGCCCCAGTATTGCAAAGAAACCGCACACAAATAAAGTATCATGTACAAGTCCCAAAATTGCAGCAAGAGCATATGTAAACTTAAACCTGATAGTCAGATATATTACCATACCAAGTATTGCAATCAAAAGTGCCGTTACGGACTTTTTGAATAACTCTTTACCTAACGTAGGACCGACAGAAGTTACGGACATCAATTCCGCTCCCGGATGGTCTTTTTCAACAATTTCGGTAATTTTACTTTCTGTGTTTACATCTTCACTTATGAATTTTGTCCTTATTGAAACAAAATTTTTGATATTAACGTTAGTTTTCTGATTTTCTGCATTTGCATGAAGAATCTGAATATTCGGATTTTCAATTCCTGCTTTTTCCAAATCAGACCTTAACGCTGACATCTGGTCATTTGACATACTGTCCTGAATACCGTATTGAAGAATTGTTCCGCCCGTGTAGTCAATACCTACTTTCAGGGGAGAATGATTAACAATTCCGCCGTATATAAGTGCTAATGTTCCGGGCAAAAGCAGCATTGCCGTAACACACAGCCATATAAATTTATATTTTACAATATTTATAAAATTTCTTGATGTTATTTCGTTTGCCATTTTTCTTACCTCATATTTCCTAGTCTAAAATACCAAAACGGGCATTTTCACGTTTGGTTTCAGTAGCCTGATAGCCCTGCCCGATTTCTGATGCTTTCAAACCAAATAATGCGGGATATTTTAATTCGCCTGTACCAAAAATCAGGTGCATAAAATTCTTTGTAATAGTGATTGCACTAAACATTGAAACGATAACACCTATTGCAAGAGTAAGAGCGAACCCCTTTACAATACTTGAACCAAAATAACAAAGAATTATACAAGCGATAATTGTTGTCATATTTGAATCCACAATACTTGTCCAGGCTCTGTCAAACCCTGAATTGATAGCAGTGAACAAATTTCTGCCTGCTCTTAATTCCTCTTTCATCCTCTCAAATATAAGGATATTAGCATCAACCGCCATACCAATAGAAAGAATGAACCCTGCAATACCCGCTAAAGTAAGAGTGACAGGAACCGCTTTAAATATTGCAAACAGTATTAAACTATATATTATCAGTGCAATATCAGCAATAACACCCGGAGCTCTGTACATTAATAACATAAATAACATTACACAACCTAAGCCAATCATGCCGGCAAATTTAGACTTTGCGATACTGTCTGCACCTAAAGTTGCACCGACTGTATTTTCTTCAACGATTTTAGCAGGAACGGGAAGTGCACCTGCATTCAACAGATTGACCATTTCCTGAGCTTCCTCCTGCGAAAATCCTGTATCTCCGCCGCCCGTAATTTGTGCGTGTCCGCCATATATTGCTTCATTTACTCTTGGTGCGGATTGGAGTTCCCCGTTAAAGAAGATTGCCATTTCCTGTCCTACAAGTTCTTTTGTGAGTTCGGCAAATTTCTTAGAACCTTCGGAATTAAATTCCAAACCTACAACCCACTGTCCCATCTGATCAGTTGTCAGTTGTGATTTAGTTAAATCTCTGCCCGTTAAATCCGCATCAAGCCAAATTCTTTCACCGTTTGCACCTGTACCGGGTTTTTTAAATTCAAGTTGAGCGGTTTCGCCGATATACATTTTAGCTTTCTTTAAATCGGTTTC
>DBXD01000028.1:0-3174 GCA_002309425.1 Cyanobacteria bacterium UBA1221 | reverse complement strand
GTTTGAGCTTCAAGAACCAGCCTTGATCCGCCTGCAAGGTCAAGTCCCAATTTCGTCGGTTTTGTAACAATTACCGCAACTGATGCTATTGCTATCAATACGATTGCCCAAAACATGATAATTTTGTTTTTCACTTTGTTTCCCCTTATAATATGTATTTATTTTATTCTGAATTTAATCGTTTTTTGATTAACCTGCATGGTTAACCGATACGGCATATCTGTCGATTACCGCAAATAACTCTTCTTTTTGGTCTGCCGTCAATTCAACAAGCGGACGTCTGACGTAATCCTCAATTATCCCGAAGTGTGCCAGTGCAGCCTTTACAGGAACAGGGTTTGGTGCCATAAACAATTTTTTCATGGCAGGATATAATTTTTTGTGCATATTCAAGGCCGCCTTAATTTCCCCTGTTTTGTAATTTCTAATCATAGACTTCATATCTGTTCCCAACAGATGAGAAGCAACCGATACAACACCGTGCGCACCTAATGACATCATAGGTAATGTCAAACTGTCATCACCTGAATATATTGTAAAATCTTCCGGGCAAAGCATTTTCATTTCGGTTATTGCATCCATATCAGCATAACTCTGCTTAATACCCGCGATATTTTCATATTTTTCGGCAAGCTTTGCGACAGTAGAGGGCTGCATATTAACTCCGGTTCTTCCGGGAATATTGTATATTATTATCGGTAAAGACGTATTTTCGGCAACTGCGGAAAAATGCGCAATCATACCCTCCTGCGAAGGCTTGTTGTAGTACGGAACAACGGATAAGATACCGTCAACTTCTTCTTTTTCGGCCCACTTTGCGGAACGCACCGCAGTATCTGTTGAATTTGAACCCGCATTCATCATTACTTTTGCACGATTACGGTTTGCACGTTTTATGGTGCTTAGAAGTTCAAACTCTTCTTCATGCGTTAGTGTCGGCCCCTCACCGGTAGTTCCCGCAACTAACAATGTATCGGTTCCGTTAGTTACCAGATGTTCCGTCAGAGATTCCGCTCTGTTAAAGTCAATCTCTCTTTTTGAATCAAACGGAGTTACCATTGCGGTAATTACTTCTCCGGCATCAAATCTCATTGCCATAAACATATACCTCTTTCCCTATATCAACTTTTCTTTAATTATACGACAAACAAAAGGTTTTTAAGCCAAATATTAAGATTGTTTTCGCTGTTTGGCGGGAAAGTTATATTGTCAGAAAAACGGAAAGGGCGGCTATTTGAGCCGCCCTTTTATATTCTTGGAGTTAAGAATATTATTTTACCGAAAGTTTTTTATGAGATTCTTTTTCAACCGCAATTTTTGGGGCATGGATTTTTAATACGCCATGCTCTAATTTTGCATCGGTTTTTTCAATATCGATTTCTTCCGGGAAATATACGGTTCTTGAATAACTTCCGTACTTAAACTCGGATTTTTTGTAGCCGTTTTCTTCCTCGTTCTTTTCTTCTTTTTTCTCGGCATTGATAGTCATATAGTTTTTGTCGATATCAATATCCAAATCCTCTTTTTTTACACCCGGAAGTTCTGCGCAAACCTCATAATCTTTACCTTTGTCACAAATCTCTACCGGCATTGAAAATTTGTCGGAGTCTTCCCAGTAGGCAGCTTCCGGAAAATAGCTGTCGAAATGACGATTGAGAAGTGAATTAATTTCATCATTTACTGTTCTGATAAAATGTTCCGGTGCTTTTCTAACTAAAAATTTCATATCAAACACTCCTTTCAATATTTATTTAATCTCTATACTTATGTTATAACTCTGAATTTTGCCAAACCCGATATTTTTAACCAAAATTTAACAATTAGTATTGGCAAAAACAATAGGACAACAGGACAATAAGTTATTTAGGACAATTCACCGCACAAAAACAGTTAATACTATAATGAACTTAACAACATATAAACACATTAATCATTCAACTATTTCAAAACGTAAACTATTGTAAAAATTTATTGCAAAAGCGCAATTTCTGAAAAAATCATGTTTTATTATATATGTGTAGTAATAAGATGTGGTGTGTTTATATGTTTAGTCCGGAATTTATGAAATTTTTAATTAATTATCAAAAGGAAGAATTTACTCCAAAACCGACAAAAAAGGTAATATATCTTAATAATCCGCGTGGCGGTAAGAAATTACCGGCAGTGGTAATGGAAGTAGCGACGGATAAATAATGAGGAGTATACCAATAACTGTACAAAAGCCGGATTAACCTTTCGCCGGCTTTTATTTTTTGCTTGATAGAGAAATTTTGTTATATTATAATTGAGGAGTAAGCGCCTGTAGCTCAGTTGAATAGAGTGTCGGTCTCCGAAGCCGAAGGTCACGGGTTTGACTCCCGTCAGGCGCATTTTTTAATATTAAATAAAAAATTATAAGAAATGAAATAGCAAAAAAAAATTTTCAGTTGTTTTAATGATGATAATATGAAAATAAATTTTAACAATAATATACATTTTAACGCCTATAAGCTTGATTTCAAACCGAAAGTTGTAAAACGAGATGATACAACAGGAGAATACGAACCTGAAGAAGTTTCTATGGTTGAAATAGATTTGAAGAATAAAAGAGATTTGGAAGCATTGGACAAATTAGAAGAAGAATGGCATGATGCCAACTTAAAATACGTGTTTACCCCATATAATAAACTAAATTATACGAAATGGATAGTTGATGGAGCAAAAGAAGCTGCAAAAAAAACAAAAAATTGTGGCATAGAAAAAAAATTTTTTGCGGTTACCGCACAAGAAGAAAATTTCGGGAATCTTGATCATGAAAAAATATTATCGCTCTGCAATATGCATATATTTTCAGACGGGAATGCAGAACTCTTTTTAATTCAATCGAAATCCAAATTACCGGGCGAAAGGAACCCTTTATATAAAAGATGCGGATCTGCTTTATGCGATGGTCTAAAACATTATTACAAAAATATAACGGTATTCCCTGTAGAACAAGAAAAAAAATTTTATGAAGCAAACGGTTTTCATCCCTGTGAAACAGGTAACGATGAGATGATTTGGAAAAGTGAAGAATAAAAAATTTGTGTTATAATATACATGTCGAATTGTGGCTTCGTAGCTCAGTAGGATAGAGCGGCGGTTTCCTAAACCGCGTCTTGCCCGCGTTCGAATCGCGGCGGGGCCAAATAAAAA
>DBXD01000061.1:13184-13351 GCA_002309425.1 Cyanobacteria bacterium UBA1221 | reverse complement strand
AAAAGACAGCAGGAAACAATAGAACTGATAGCCAGTGAAAATTGCACGTCATTAGCGGTAATGGAAGCGGCAGGAAGTGTTTTAACAAACAAATACGCCGAAGGTAAACCTCACAAGAGATACTATAACGGCTGCGAACACATTGACGTAATTGAAGAAATTTGCCA
>DBXD01000061.1:0-13169 GCA_002309425.1 Cyanobacteria bacterium UBA1221 | reverse complement strand
TCAGGTGCTCAGGCAAACATGGCTGTCTTCATGTCCGTCTTAAAATGCGGGGATAATGTTTTAGGTATGGATTTATCAAACGGCGGACACCTTTCTCACGGTTCTCCAGTTAATTTTTCCGGAATGTATTTTGATGTAAAAAGTTACGGCATAAACGAATACGGTGAAATTGACTACGAAGATGTCCGTAAAATGGCGATTGAGCATAAACCGAAATTGATTATTTGCGGCGCAAGTAACTATTCAAAAATTATAGATTTTAAGAAATTCAGAGAAATCGCTGACGAAGTCGGGGCTTTGTTATTGGCAGATATTGCACATATTGCAGGACTTGTTGCCGCGGGATTACATCCGTCACCTGCACCATATTGCGATTTTGTGACAACTACAACCCACAAATCACTGAGAGGTCCAAGAGGCGGGATTATTATGTGCAAAGAAGAATTTGCGCAAGCCATTGATAAAGCAGTTTTCCCGGGAATGCAGGGAGGGCCGTTAGAGCATATAATTGCGGCAAAGGCTGTTGCTTTACTTGAAGCTTCTAAACCTGAATTTAAAGAGTATGCTGCACAGATTATCAAAAATGCACAGGCACTTGCACAAGGTTTAATGGATGAAGGCTTGGATATAGTCGGCGGAATGACAGAAAACCACCTTATGACATTAGATTTGAGAAAAACCGGTAAAACCGGTAAAGATATGGCAAATGTTCTTGAAGTTGTGGGGATTACGGCAAACAAGAATACCGTACCTAACGACCCGCAAAGTCCTTTTGTAACAAGCGGTATCAGACTTGGAACTCCTGCCGTTACGACAAGAGGATTTAAAGAAGAAGATATGACGGAAGTTGCAAAAATAATTGCAGGCGCAATATACGCATCTGATAACGAACAAGCTTTAAAGAACCTCAGAGAACGTTCGCTTAAACTTTGCAGCAAACATCCGCTGTATAGCTAAGACTATAATGCACATTTCCCCTCTCCTGCAAGACTTTTGAGCAGGAGAGGATACAATTTCTACGAGCGTTAGCGAAGTTAGAATTGTTGGTGAGGTAATAAACCTCAGAGAACGTTCTTTAAAACTTTGCCAAAAACATCCGCTATACAATTAAGACGATAAGTTCTTTACGTTTATTTTAATGCACACTTTCTGCACTCCTCTCCTAAAGAGTAGGAGAGGATACGGATGCAGAAAACTCTGTTTTCGTTGCAGACGTTGGTGAGGTATGAACTTTATTTATAAAATAAATACCCCTCACCCGTTTTTCTAATTTCGCTGACGCTCAATAAGAAAAATTACCCTCTCCCGATGGGAGAGGGTTGCACGGAAAAAGGTGCGTTAAAATTAGCGCACCTTATATTCTTTGTTGTGCATTATTATGCACGCTTGCAGACTATTGTCGGGTTAAAACCCGAACTATTCTACTATTCTACTTCTGGTCTTCTTCGCCACTACATCTAGGAGAAGTGCGTAATTGGTCAATTAATGATGTTTTGGCTGTTGTAGCCTCTCCTTCATCCTCCATATCCTTAACCAACGAACAATTCGCCAAGCCCAAATATTGATGTCTATATTCAGGGTCATATCTTAGTAGACTTTTCTCATGCTCAGTAGACGGAGCTTTCACTACGTTAATCGTGTTAGGATAATTTGTTAAGTCATCCAATGTAAGCTCGCCAAGCTCTGCTAATTTTGGGTCATTTGATGCCGGGGTACTAACTTTTTGATTTTTAAGTATCTTAATCATCGGATATAGAGGCTCTCCAACTTTAACACATTTGTTTGCCGGCAATTTATCTGCAACCCGAATGGCATTTAGTAATTCTTCATTTGTGGCATTAACAAGAAAATATTTTGAGTTGTCGAAAGTTACTTTTGAAACTTTTAAATCATGCCTGTATATTCTGCTATTATACATTGGATCAGTTCCCATTTTAGCGAATAATTCAAGAAAAGCTTCGGCACTACCTGGCTTGTAACTTGAACCATCGGCTATACCGACATCACGATTATTGAAATAATAATATATTGATTCCTCTGACAAATCGTGAACTTGCTCTGGAGTTACCGTTTTGGTTTTCCCTGAAGGTCCATACATTGTCAGGTAACCTTTGTAAGAAATGGCATTGTTTGAAATCGGACTAATTCTCATTTTTTTCTCCTTTTTAAAATCTAATATTTTTACCGCATATGTGAGTATCAAAATCGGAGAAAAAATTAATTTGCTCTTTTAAATACAATTCACCCCCTATCCTATCCTATCCTATCCTATGAGACATTATAACTGGATTTCAGCCATTTTAAATTCATTTTTACATAACTTTACATTTCTATGACTTTTTTTCTAATTCAATAGGTTCATCTTCACAAACCAGATTTTTGCCTATCGCTTTTTCGAGTGCCGCCTTTGCGGAATTGTATCCGTACAGGGTATTATAATAATCAAACTGGGCTTCCTGATACGTTACCTGAGCATCTCTTAATTCCACAGGACTTGCTTCTCCGACACGATATCTGCCGTATGACAGTTCATAATTCTCTTTTGCCTGCTTGACCTGTAAAATTGCAACAGGAATCTGCGCTTTCTTTTCGGTCAGCATTAAATAGGCCGTCTGAATTTCCAGATATATAGCATTCTGAGTGTTTTGTGCCTCTGCTAATTCTTTATCATATAAATATTTTGCCTCTTTTATTTCGTTTCTTATCAGAGCACCGTTAACAGTCGGGAATGTCAAATATCCGCCCAAACTGTAACCATAGTTGCTGTTAATATGTTTACCTCCGCGCATATATTGCCCTTCCAGAGATATTGTCGGCAAATAAGATTTTTTAACCAGCTTAACTGTTTGTTTCGCACTTTCAACTTTCAGCTCCGCCATTTTTAATTCGGGTCTGGACTCTCTTGCCATATCGACCGCCTGATTCAGAGTTATATTTACAGGAGTATATTCCAGCCTTTCTTTAACATCGTATTTATTGATAAACGGAACACCCATTACATTGTTCAACTTCGCAATAGCAAGATTTACCGAATTATCCGCCTGTATCAAATTTAATTTAGCATTGGATAAATTTGACTGAGCAATAGTAACATCGACTTTCGGGTTCATTCCTATTTTATAAAAAGCTATTGCCTGATTATAAAAGAGTTCGTACTTATTTACATTATCCTCGGCAACACGTTTGTTTTCCATTGCAAGCAGCAGATTATAATATGCATCTTTTGTCTGATATATAACGTCATTAATTACAGCGGCAAGACTTGCCTTATAAGCTTTATAATCCAGTTTTTTTATTGTCGCCTGATTTTGTGTAACACCAAAATCATAAAGCATTTGCTGCAAAGTTATTTGCCCCGCAAGATAATAATTGTATGTTAAATTTCTGCCGAAAACATCTGATAACTGCAGCTGACGGATTCTCGTAAAGCCTGACTGCCAATTTAATTGCGGAAAATAATTTGACCAAACCTGCTTAATTCTCGCATCCGATGCCAGCATATCCTGAAAAGCGGAATTTATTTGAGGATTATTGCCAAGCGCTAATTCAATACACCTGTCAAGAGTCATATCTATATTTTTCTCGACAGACCCTGATATGGTAATCGGATTATCGGTTTTTTCGGTTTTCTCCGGCAAGACTTTTTCAGCGGACGGATATTCCTTGTCGTTTATCTTATTACCAATATCGGCTTTGCCTT
This sequence comes from Cyanobacteria bacterium UBA1221, assembly GCA_002309425.1. GTDB lineage: Bacteria > Cyanobacteriota > Vampirovibrionia > Gastranaerophilales > Gastranaerophilaceae > UBA1221. The sequence goes on along the minus strand of DBXD01000061.1, from coordinate 9,469 downwards.
TTGCCAGACTCGGTATCCCTATAAATCCTAATATTAAACTTAAAGTCAAAATCTTCTTAAACATTATCATTATTTTCCTTTTTTTTGCCGAACTTGTGTGCGGTAAAAATCTTAAATTCTTCAATCATAACGTAGAATGCCGGAACAAGGAAGGTACCGACAAAAGCAACCGCTATCATACCACCCATAACTGTCATACCGACTGAGTTTCGGCTCGCTGCGCCTGCTCCTGTTGCAAATACCAAAGGCAACAAACCTAAAATAAATGCAATATTTGTCATCATTACCGCCCTGAACCTTAATTTTGCGGCTTGTGTTGCTGCTTCTCTTATAGGTATACCGCCCTGATGAGCATCCTTTGCGAACTCTATAATCAATATTGCCTGTTTTGTACTCAAACCGATTAACATTACAAGTCCGATTTGAGAATACAGGTCAAGAGAATATCCTGCCAAATACTGGAAGAATAATGCACCAACCAATGCAATCGGCGAAACGAGCATTACCGCCATAGGAAGCATCCAGCTCTCATACAGAGCTACAAGGAACAAATACACAAATATCAATGACATTGCAATAATCGGTCCTATTTGTCCGCTGGATTCACTTTCCTGCAAAGATGCACCCGACCACGCATATCCCATATCTTTCGGTAAATATTTCTCAGACATTTCCGCCATTCTTGCCATTGATTCACCCGAACTTACACCGGAACGAACCATACCGTTTATAGTAACAGACGGATACATATTAAATCTCGTTAAACTATACGGACCAACAACTTCTTTTGTCTTTACAACTGCCGACAGCGGAACCATTTTACCGTAATTATTCTTTATGTATATATTATCCAAATCAGATGGTTTTTCTCTGAATGGGGCATCTGCCTGCATATATACACGGAATACTCTTCCCAATTTGTTGAAGTCATTTATATAACTTCTACCAAAATAAGAAGCCAGAGCATTATATGCTTCCATTATAGAAACATTTTGTGCCAGTGCTTTGGAAGCATCCACTTCAACCAGCATTTGCGGCAGCGTTGCCGTATATGTGAAATTTAAAAGCGTAAATATTGCATCTCTCTCTTTATCCTCTTTATATACCGCATTGGTAAATTTTACAGCCTCATCATAAAGCTCCTGAGGACTTCTGTCGCCTTTGTCAAGCAGCTGATATTCAAAGCCGCCGACCATACCCAGACCGCTTATTGCAGGCGGTACAAAAGAGGAAATTATTGCAGACGGATAATTTCTGAAATCATTTTGAATTTTGGAAAGTATGCTGTCCATCTTCAAATCTTTTTTCTTACGTTTTGACCAGTCATCAAGTTCCGCCACAACAAAAGAAGTATTTTCACCTTCAAAACCGACAAGGGTAATCGTATTTTTTACACCGGGGATTGCAAGAAGTTTCTGTTCAATATCTTTTGCAACAACATCGGTTCTCGAAGCCGTAGAACCGTCAGGTAACTGTATTCTTGTAAAAATTACCCCTCTGTCCTCATTCGGTAAAAAGCCGGTAGGTAACATTTTGCCCATAAATAATATAAAGACAAGAATTATAAAAAACGTACCCAACGTCAGTTTCCACGAATTTATAAACTTTAAAGCCCCTCCAAGATATTTATCTCGAAGGTTATTAAACCAATCATCAAATTTCTGGATAAACTCAAAATCAGCTTTTTCGTTTCCGCCTGACTTTAAAATCATTGTACAAAGGGCCGGCGATAATGTCAGTGCAACAACAGTAGATAAACCGATTGCCGATGCGATACACAAGGCAAACTGCCTGAACATCTGTCCCGTGATACCTTCCATAAATGATACCGGAACAAATACCGCCATCAAAACCAAAGATGTTGCAAGTACAGCACCAAAAACCTCTTTCATTGTAATTTCTGTTGCTTCTTTTGCCGACATACCCGCCTGAATATGCCTTTGCGTATTCTCTAAAACTACAATGGCATCGTCAACAACCAACCCGACAGCAAGAACCAGACCGAATAATATTAATAAATTTATGGAAAATCCGAAAATGTTCATAAATATAAACACACCAATCAAAGAAACAGGTATTGCGCATATCGGAATAAATGCCGCCCTTGCCGTTCCTAAAAACAGGTAACAAACAATACCAACAAGCAATATTGCCAAAGCAATTGCGCTTATAACTTCTCTGATAGACTCTCTTACATACGTGGTTTCATCATGCTGAATTTTGTATTCTATACCCTGCGGAAAGTTTTTGCTCAGTTCCACCATTCTTTTTCTTAATTTATTAGACAGCTCAATAGCATTAGCCTCAGGTATCTGAGAAATTGATATAATTGCAGAATTTTTCCCGCCTATACGAGAAAAATATGAATAACTCTCAGCCCCGAGTTCAACCTTTGCAATATCTTTTAATTTAATCTGAGAGCCGTCAGGTTTTGAGCGGATAACTATTTCTTCAAATTCTTCCGGCGTTTGTAAACGGCCTCTTGTTCTTAAAGTCAGTTTAATCAGTTGTTTATTTACCATTGGTTCAACACCCAAATCCCCTGCCGGAGCCTGAAGGTTTTGAGATTGAATGGCTGAATTGACTTCACTTACCGAGATGCCCAGATTTGCCATTTTATTAACATCAAGCCATATCCTCATTGAATAATCTGATGAACCAAAAACCGCCGCCGTACCAACACCATGAATACGGGCAAGTTCATCTTTTATAAAAATTGATGCATAGTTTGCAATGTATAGCGAATCATAGGTTCCTGACGGGGAATTTACGGAAATCATCATTATACCCGGACCGCCCGTGGATTTTCTGACGGACAAGCCGTATCGCCTTACGTCCTCCGGCAAACGAGGGGTTACCAGTTGCAGGGAGTTTTGAACATTTACAACTGCCATATCCGGATCTGTACCTATTCTAAAATACAAAGTAAGCTGGTACTGCCCGTTTCTTGACGTTGATGACATATATATCATATTATCGGTACCGTTTAACTGTGCCTCAATAGGAGCCGCAACCGTTGATTCGACAACATCAGAACTTGCGCCTGCATAAGTTGCGGTAACAACAACCTGCGGAGGTGTTATTGACGGATATTCTTCCAACGGAAGCTGTGTCATCATCAACATTCCGGCAAGCATAATTACTAAAGATATAACTATCGCCATCTTTGGGCGTCTTATAAATAAATTTCCCTGCTGCTTATTTTCGGACATCTTTTATTTTTCCTTTATTGTTACGGGGCTGCCCGGCATAACTTTTTGTATGCCTTCAACTATAATCTTATCCCCCAATTTTAATCCGTCTTTTATAATCCAGTTATCCCCGCTTTGACCGTCAACTTTTATGTAAACCAGTTGTGGCAAATTTTGCTCATCTATTTTATAGACATACTTGCCTGCCTGATTTTCCTGAACGGCAACCTGCGGAACTATCGGCGTTTTAACGGGTTTATTGGAATACAATTTTATATTAACAAATTCTCCGTGCAAAAGCTGATTGTTCGGGTTTTTAAAAGTTGCACGCAACGTAACCGTACCGGTAGATTCATCTATTTTATTATCACTAAAATCCTGAACTCCGTCTAAATCATACTTTTGCCCGTTAGAAAAATATAATTCTATTTTTCTGTTACTGTTATCCGCACCGTCAGCTTCGGAAAGAGTATTATAATCATCCGCTTCAAGAGGAAATGTTACATAAATCGGATCCATACTGTTTATTGTTGTCAGAGGACCGGATGCCGGACTAACATAATTTCCCAGAGTTACATCAATAATACCTATTCTGCCGTCAACCGGCGCTTTTACAGTCGTATAGCCGAGATTTCTGTTACTGTCAGCATATCTTGACTGAGCCGAAACTAATTGTGCTTTGAGCGAATCCCTTTGGGATAATATGTTATCATACTGCGACTTTGCAATATAATCTTTTTCTACAAGCTCTTTTGCCCTTGCTAATTGTTTTTCCGCATAATCAAGCTGGGCTTTTAAATTATTTACATCAGCACCTGCAACACTTGCAGCATTTGCATATTCCGCAGGTTCAATTAAAAAAAGTGTCTGACCCGCTTTTACAAAATCACCCTCCTTAAAGTAGCTCTTTTGCAAATATCCGCTGATACGGGCAAGAACATCAACTCTGTATTTTGCCGTAACTCTTCCCGGCGCATTGTATGTCCGGATTACTTCTGTTTCCTTAATTGTATCCGTAATAACCTGAGGCGCTTTTCTGTTTTTCATAGCCTTTGCGGATTTGATACCGTTAAAAATCGATAGTCCGTAACGTATTCCGACAGCTGCCAGAATAATCAGAACTACTATAATTATCTTTTTTTTCATTTTATCCTCTTCTTCTACGGATTTGATTCCGGTGTAAATTGTATATCTAATATCCCTAAAATCCGTTATAACATTATCATATCCGAATTATATTATGTTTAGATACACCATGTCAAGAAAAATCTTTATATGGTCAGCAATCAAAAAAATAGCCACTTGGCTATATTCTTTTTAATTTCAACCAATATAATGGAATTATATTTTGTTTTATATGGAATTATGAAGAGGAAATTAAAAATGTCAGGATTTAAAAAACCCGATAAAAACTCTTTATCGGAACAGGAAATCAGTATTCTTACATTGGCAGCACAAGGATTGGAAAACACACAAATAGCAAAAATACTGTTTATCAGCCACCACACGGTAAAAGCACATATGACCTCCGTGTTCAGAAAACTCGGCGCGGTCAACAGAACAGAAGCCGTTTATATTGCTATAAAAAATAATCTGATTAGTTAAAACATAGTATAGAATGGCACAACAAATATTGATGGAAGAAGTATGCGAAAGCGACTCCAAACAATGCACCCATAATAACTTCAAACGGAGTGTGTCCTAAAAGTTCTTTCAGTTTACCCCCGGCAGCTCTTACATCATGATTGTAAAAATCATCCATCATTCTGTTCAAACATGCAGCTGTTTTTCCGGCAGCCCTGCGCACCCCTGCAGCATCGTACATAGTAACAAGGGAAAAGCCGAAAGCAACAGCAAAAATTATTGAACTGAAGCCTGAAATTAATCCAACGGAAGTAGATAAACCCATTACACCTGCGGAATGAGAGCTCGGCATACCTCCGGTGGTTGTAAATATTTTGAAATTTATCCTTCTGGATTGAATTGTAAATATAATAAACTTAACTACCTGCGCAAAAAATGCAGCCAAAAGCCCTGTTGCAAGAACCTCATATCCCCTGTTGACAATTGTAATCATTTTACAAACCTGCTTTTCTTTTCATGCCGGAAATTATATCCGATAATACACTGGTTTTCACACCCATATCGCTCATAATATCACAACACTCATCAAGTAGGCAACAAAGTTTACATTTTGATTTTTCAAGTCCGTACAGGGTAACGAAGGTCAGTTTGTCTGCATTTGCATCCTTGCCTATCGTTTTACCCATTTCTTCAAAAGTAGAAATTACATCTAAAATATCATCACAAATTTGAAAAGCAACACCTAACTTATGTGCAAAATCAGTTATTTTTTGCAGATTTTCTTCGTCTGCTCCGGCAATTATCGCCCCGGTTCTGAGAGATAACTTAAACAAGTCTGCGGTTTTATGTGTGTGTATAAATTCTAACAATTCTTCCGGTTTTACACCAAAAACATTGTTTTTCCAATTCTTCTCCGCCTCAATATCAACCACCTGTCCGCCGATTACACCATATGCTCCGGCATATTGAGTGTATTCTTTCATAATTTTAACAAGAATTTCATCACTAAGGTTTTTTGAGTAATTAAGGATAATTTGAGGAGCGAAACTCAACAAGGCATCTCCTGCAAGAACAGCATTAGCCTCCCCAAAAACTTTATGATTAGTAGGTTTTCCACGTCTAAAATCATCATTATCCATACATGGCAAGTCATCATGAATCAACGTTTGCGCGTGGAGCATTTCTATTGCACAAGCAGTCGGAATCGCATCTTCAATATTTCCCCCGAATATTCTGCAGGCCTCCAAACACATAATCGGGCGAAGTCTTTTCCCCGGTAGTGTAACCGTATATTTCATCGCTTTAAATATATCCTGAGGGAATTTATCTTCGGGTAAATATTCATCAAGTTTTTTGTTTATAAGTTCAATATATTCTTCAAGAGTCATATCCTTCTTCCTCGATTTCTCTGTATATTTTCTGTTTTAAATTATTACGGGAGCCTCTTCTTTTTCGTTCTGAAATTTTTGCTACTGTCTTGTTATTTATATTTTTCTTGTTATTTTCAATTTTTGTGCCCTCATTTTTTACTTTTGCTTTGTATTCCTGAGCTTCCTTTACAAATTCCAGATAACTACCGTATCTCGAATCGTCAATTTCCGTAAAATGGGCAAGGACATTACAATCATCTTCATTAATGTGCAAACAATCACTATATTTGCAGCCATCTCTTAACGGAATCAGTTCTTCAAAGAGCAAATCAACATCTGCAGGCATAATAAAATCAAATTTTACGTTGCTGAACCCCGGGGTATCTACTATACTTGATTTTTCATCAATTCTGATGATTTCACAATGCCTTGTTGTATGAGTTCCTCTCTGCAGTTTATCACTTACAGCCTTTGTCTTTAAATTTAATTTCGGGTTTATGGAATTAATAAGGCTTGATTTACCTACACCGGAATTACCGCATAAAACGCTGATTTTTCCTTTCAAAACATTTCTGAAATTTTTTATACCAAGATTTTCCAGAGCAGAAGTAAACAGGATTTCAAACCCTAATTTTCTGTAAATATTTATTATGTCCTCTATCAAACCTTCTTCAAAATCCAAATCTTCTTTGTTAAAACAGAGCACTGTCGGAATATCATAATATTTTGCAAGGGCAATATACCTGTCCAGCTGATTTAAATTCAAATCTGGCTGTTTTAAAGCGGAAACTATTATTATCTGGTCAATATTTGCAACGCTCGGGCGGGCAATATAATTCCTTCGGGGCATAATTTTTTCTATATATCCGCCGTTAAATTCAACAAAATCCCCTACAAGAATTTTCTCTTTCTGCTTTTTTAAAACTTCTCTGACTTTACATTCAAAATTGCCGTTGTCATTTGTAACGTAGTAAAAATCAGAATGTATTTTGTAAATCTGTCCTCTTGCCATATATTGAATTTTACAAAAAATAAAGCCTCATTGCAAATTTTACGGACTGTATTATATAATTTAGAAAACTAAGGAATAAATCATGCCGCAAAGATTACCGGAATATTTAAAAAGACCGATTATAAATACGGAAACAACAAAAAATGTGAGGAACATCCTGAAAAACAGATGCCTTAATACGGTATGCGAAAACGCAAGATGTCCTAATAAAAATGAATGTTATACAAAAAATACCGCAACATTTCTGATTATGGGGAATGTTTGTACAAGAAACTGCAGGTATTGTAATATTTCAGCCGCAAAACCCGAACCGCTTGATGAAAACGAGCCTTTGCATATAGCACAAGCCGTAAAAGATTTAGGGTTGAAATATGCGGTTATAACTTCAGTTACAAGAGATGATTTACCCGATGGAGGAGCAGAGCATTTTAAAAAATGTATTATCAAAATCAGAGAGCTTTCACCCGGCACAAAAATTGAAATATTAACTCCCGATTTTAAAGGAAATGCAAATGCTTTAAATACAATAATTTTTTCAGAGCCTGACGTTTTTAATCACAATATCGAAACGGTAAGGGCTGTTTTTAAAACCGCAAGACCGCAAGGGGATTATGATACTTCCCTGAATGTTTTAAAATACATTAAAGCCAACAGTAAAATTACAACCAAATCCGGATTAATGGTCGGACTCGGCGAAACTTTTGGGCAGATAGAAGAAACTCTTGTCGATTTAAAAAACTGCGGATGCGATATAGTGACAATAGGGCAGTATATTCAGCCGTCAAAAGAGCATCTTGAAGTTTCAAAGTTTTATACTCCGGAAGAATTTGAAGATTTACAAAAACTTGCCGAAAAAATCGGAATAAAACACTACCAGATAAATCCGCTTGTCAGAAGTTCATATCGTGCTGCAGAAATGGTATAAAAATTATTGCCTGACTGAGTAATGATTTTTTAATAATTTTCATTTATTAACTGTTTGTACAGGCAAACGGAGATAATAAATGACAATTAACGTACTTGTTTTTGAATTGAAAGAATGTGAAAAAAATTTTTTTGATAACAATCATTTCCAGGATATGAAAATTACATTTTTTGCGGAAAGTTTGAACGAGCAATCTTTAAAAACACTTTCGGATGAGTTTTTAGAAAACACAAATGTAATTAGTGTTATAAATGATTCTTCTATTACGGGCGATATAATAAACAAATTCAAAAACCTGCGGGTGATTTCAGTCCGTGACCGAGAATATGACCATATCTGCATAAATACGTGTGAAGAGAGAAATATTGCCCTCATAAATATTCAGGATGAGGGAGTGCTGTCCGTTGCACAATTCACAATCGGCTTAATTATAAATCTGGTCAGAAACATTATTCCGGCAAATGGAGCAATCGAACTAAAAGAGGATTCGGGGTATGAATATGTAGGCAGAGAGTTATCAAATCTTACACTTGGGATTATCGGAACAGGATTTGTCGGAGCAGAACTGTGTAAACTGTCAAACGCAGCGGAAATAAAAACTATTGCATACGACATAAATCCTAAACAGGAATTAGCAGACAAATACGGACTAAAATATGTTTCGTTAAAGGAACTTGCAAAACAATCAGATATAGTAAGCGTAAACTTAGATTATCTACCCGAATATTATCATTTATGCAATGAAGAATTTTTTTCTGACTGTAAAGACGGGTTTTATTTTATCAGCACATCTAAAAGTGAAATTATAGACTACAAGGCACTTGATAAATATATAGAAAACGGCAAAATAAAAGGGGCAGCCTTAGATGCACTGCCGTGCAAATATATGTGCAAGGAATGCGAAGAATTTTCGGAAAAAATTGAACCGCTTTATCTGGAATGCCTAGCTCAAACGGATTATTTAAACAAGTACAAAAAATATGACAATGTCATAATTACACCCCATATTGCTCACCTGACTCAGGATGCAGTAGATTCGGCGCTCAAAAAAACCTTTGTAAACATAAAAGAAGCATTAAAGGGTGATAAAATGTGCAGAATAATTTAACATTTCTGTACAAACACTTGAAAAATATATCTTATAATGGTTATAATAAATAAACAAACTACTCTGTGGGGATGTTTTGGATTAGACAGGATGTTCCGATTGAGGCAGGTTGCGAGTCCGGGAGCTGTGCCCGGTTATCAACGAGCAACACAAATTAAATGCTAACGTTGTAAAAGGCAACTTCGCACCTAGATACGCTCTAGCTGCTTAGTTATTTAGCTACTCATATTGCCCAGCTTGCCGGTTGTATGGGTCAATTATGCAAGACGCAGTACGGCG
>DBXD01000096.1 GCA_002309425.1 Cyanobacteria bacterium UBA1221 | reverse complement strand
CATTTATTACAAAAAATTTCCCCCCTATATTTCCCCCCCCCCCCGTCCGTTTTTGACGTAGGGGTATTTTATAATAAAAATAAAGATGAGCGGTTCGCTCAAATCTCGGGAAATAAAGCCACGCTGCGAAACGTTGTTTCGCAAGCGCGAAACAACGCTTTATTTATATAACAAGGGCAATTAAAGATTTTCTTTAGTTGCCTTTGTTATAATTATAAATTGTTTATCCTGATCAGACGTTTTAAACAGGGGGTGTCCCTCAGTTCCCATTTGTTAATAAGATTGAAAATATAACGGCAAATCCTGTTATAATACACTTCATCAACGGATTTGATATAAGCAAGATGTCCTAAAATCTCGCTTTCCTTCGCAATATATTTTTTTGTTTTGCTGTAACAAATAGGGTTGATAAGGTTGTAAAAATACGCACGATACCTTCTTTTGTCTTCCTTTGTCAGAACGGGCTCATCATTATTTACACCCAGCCCCAAAACCTTTTGGCATTTATTACCCGAAATATACTTAATTTTATCAACATTAACCTCAAACCCGAGATATTTGAATTCCTCAAGAACTCTGAGTTCAACAAGGCTCAGAAGGTATTGTTTGCCGTCGGTCGAGAAAAACAAATCGTCCATATATCTTGAATAAGAAACGCCAAGCCGTTTGCAGACCTTTTCTATATTGGAATCAAACTCCGACAGAACGAGATTTGCGATACACGGTGAAGTCGGGGCTCCCGTCGGAAGTTTTTCGTCTAGTGTACACATCTTAAAAACGTATTCCGCATCATTACTGCCTGCATATTCTTTTATTACATTTTTTATCTGTTCTTCCGTAATGGAGTTAAAAAAGTCTTTAATATCAAGTTTCATAAGCCATTTTTTACCGCAGTGGAGTGATGCGCATTCCCTGACGGACTTTGAAACCCGGACCTCCTTAAAATAGTGTCTTAAAATAAATCTCTGCACTTTTTTAAGTTCGGCAGAAGGTGCATAAACAGTACGTTTTCCTTTATCATATACATCATAATAAAACCAGGGTGTTATCTGTTTTCTTTCCATATTGCTCCACTCCTGTATTAAACCGTATCTCTTGTTTTGGCATTACGGAAAAATCCCTTTTTAAATTCAAGCATGATAATTCCCACGGGCCCGTAAGAATTTTTTGATATTATGATTTCGTTATGCATGATTTCGTTATACGAATCATCGTGCTCCGGATTATAGTATTCATCACGATATAACATCAAAATTAAGTCAGAGAGTTCCTCAATAAGACTTCCGTTCCTTAAATCCGACAACAAAGGCCGTTTGTCGCAACGTGATTCGACAGCCCTTGACAGTTGTGAGAGCATAACGACCATAATATTATTTTCAGTCGCTATCCTTTTTATTTCCCGAATTGCAAGATTGGTTGCTTCAGTCAGATTAGGTGCTTTAGGCATCTGCAAAAGTTGAATATAATCTATGAACACGATGTCGGGCTTCACTTCTTTTATGGCATCTTCCATTTCTGCAGGAGTATATGAAGTTCTGTCGCAGATATAAATTTTCTTGTCATCGTAGAAATTTAAAGCCTTCTCAATTTCTTCGGTCCGAACTCTTTCCCGCAAATCAAAAAGCGAAACATTCAGCCTTTCGGCAACAAGCCTGTTTATAAACCGTTCGGCATTCATCTCAAGAGAAAAATACATTACGGATTTCCCCTGTTCCAAAATATTGTTCACAAGTGATACGGCAAAATTTGTTTTACCCATACCCGGCCGTCCGCCGATTGTCAGAATATCTCCGCCTCCCAAGTATTTACAGAAAATATCTAAATCTTTAAACCCTGTCAAAAACGGTTCTCTTTTTGTTCTTTCAATCCCCTTTTCGTAAATTTTCCTGATATCATTTGCCATAAAATTTCTCCTTTCTTTTTATTACAAAGTTCATCACTAAAACCCGATACTTCTTCTGAGTTCTTCGGATTTCTTGACTTTTACTTCTTCCTGAAGCATATCGACAATTTCGCCCAAATCATTTACGCCGAGGAAATCGGTTTTCTTTTTGACGGTTGCAAAATCACCTGCCGTTAAGCCTTTGATATTCACGTTTTTGCCTTCCGTACTTATCCCGAAGAAGTGTTCTATTGCGGTGTTTACCTGTTCCGCCGTAAGAAAATCAAATCTGAGTTTGAATGTAAACCTTCTCAAAGAGGCTTCGTCAAGCGTATCAAGCAGGTTTGTCGTGCAGACAAACGGGTATTCGTGCGATTCCATCCAGGTAAGCATCTCATTTACCTGAGAGACTTCCCAACTTGCATTTGCGTTACTTCTGTTCTGCAAAAAACTGTCCGCTTCGTCAAAAATGAGCATCGCCTTTTTGGCTTTTGCTTCGGCAAAAGCGGCAGCAATATTTTGTTCGGTTTCGCCAACCCATTTACTCATCAGGTCACTTGCCCGCTTTAAAATCACCTCACACCCTATTTGTTTTGCAAGATAACGTGCATAGAGGGATTTTCCCGTTCCGGGCTCGCCGTACAGACAAAGTGAAAAGTTGAGTTTTCCGCAGTCTTTGATTTTCTGAGTCAGATTTTTTATGTCAATATCGGTATTAACAAGGTTTTCGTCATACTCTTTCATCTCAAACTCTTTTTGGGTTTTGACGTTTTTCTTCTTGCTGACGACCTTTGCAACATTTTCGATAAATCCTTCAAAATCGTTTTCGTTCCCGCCAACCATTTTGGTTGTCAGAACGGCATTTGTTATCAGAGAAGGCGGAATGTCGTAGTTTTTGTTAAGTTCACTCACCTTTTCCCTGCTGACCTTAAGATTATTTTTCTTTAAAACTCTCTCCCATATATTAAGCCTTGCTTCTTCGGTCAGTTTTTCAAATTCAACACAATATGTCATTCTTCTCAAAAAAGCAGGGTCAACGTCAAAAATTCTGTTGGTAGTCCAAATAATGGGGACTTCCGTTGCTTCAAGCAGGTTGTTCATATAACCCTTTGAGGAAGTTCTGCCGAGATTGTTCATGACATCTTCTCCCTCATCAAACAAAATACACGCATTTCCTGCTTTTCCGAGAAGGTGCTGTTTTGCGTACAAATCGGTCAATCTGTCTTCTCTTTCCGCTTCGTCATAATTGTCTTTTTCGGTAATTACACCAAACATCGGGATTCCTGCCGAATTGGCAAGAAGTTTTGCATATTCCGTTTTTCCCGTACCTACACCGCCGTAGAGAAGAATATTTACGCCCTTTCTTTTCTGCTTTATGGCCTGAGATAAAATATTAACGACCTTTTCGGTATCTTTTATGTGGCTGTAATCCTCTATTTTAAGGGTTGATTTCAGTTTTTTACCGACAAGCAGACTGATAATCTTTTCTGCCGTATCGCAATTCGGGTTATCAAATATTTTCAGAAATTTGCCGCTGATATATTCGCTGTGTCTGCCTTCAATCAGATTTTTGCGGTACATACCCTCAAGAACACGGTCTTTTTTGCCGTATCTCAAGCCGAGATAACTTTTGGCAAACGTAGAAAACGCGTTGCTGTCAAGGGACTCAAAATATTTGCAGAAAATATTGTTAATTTCCTTGAAAACCATATATATCACAATTTCATATTCTGCTTCCGTCAGACTGAAAATGTCTTTGATTATCAAAAATTGTTTTTCAAGTTTTGTCGGTCTCGGCTGATATTTTTCCTTAAGCCTTCTGATAATTTTCTTCATTTGTTTTGCAAAGGCTTCTTTTGCCTTCGTTTTTTCAACCTGCAGATTTCCGTCTTCATCAACCTGGTCAATTTGTTTCAGGTTAAGTTTAAATTCACCGACCATAAAATCAAAAACAGTATCAAAAGTGTAACTGTTTGTATCCGTTACGGGCAAAAGTTTTTCAAGATAATCTAAAAATTTCCTTTTCTCAAAATTGTTCATAGTAAAATACTCCTATTTATATTCGTTTTCTGTGACTTACATGTTAATAATAACACCCAAGTGCGTCAGAATTGGACATATAAACAGGAGTAATTTTACATTATGTTCATGCTGCAATAATCCGTATAAAGACAGTATTGGCAGGCTTTTTTTCTGTCCGTTGCAGGCTCAAATTTATGATCTTTTATATCAGCAATTGCCTGTTTAAAAGTATCAACCGCCATTTTAATATCATCTTCGGTATATTCAATACCGTCATTTACGGATTCAAAATCTTCAGGATAAATAAATTTGGTTACAGAAACCTTATTCCCCGTTTTGCATTCATAGAAATATTTGTACAAAGCCATCTGAAGATAATAATCTTCGTGATCTTTGTCCATGCCAATTTCTTTGTTTTTGTTGTTTCCGGTTTTATAATCATATATCGTATAAGTTCCGTCCTGATTTTTATCAAGTCTGTCGATAATTCCTTTGAATTTTGTACCGTCTTTCAGGGTATATTCAAACTTGTATTCGGTTTCATAAAGACAGGTCGGAGTTGTATTTGCGATTTGCGCATAATATTTATCAAGTGCGGCCTCGCCTCTGCCTTCAAAAATTTCCCTGTGATTATAAGACTGTAACGGCAATTTTGAAAGTTCGTCTTTAAACCACTTTATAAACTGAGTTTTTTCCGGAGGCATCTTCTTGTCACGCAAATATTTTATTGCTTCTTCGCACGCCTTGTGAACTGCCGAACCATAACTCAGATAATTCGGGTTGCCGTCCTGCGGGGTGAGTTTGAGAATATCTTCATACAGATATCTTCTCGGGCAGGAGCGGTATAAATTAATTGCCGAAGGCGAATAAGGCCTGTCGTTCAGAAGAGTATCGATAAACTCCGAAAACTCGGCTTTATAATCATATTCTCCCTTTATCAGAAGATTTGCAGCCTGCTCCCAGAAGGTAACCTCGTTATACTCAAACGGTTTTTCCTCTTTTTGGAACATATCCTGTATTGCAACAAGATATTTTGTCGGCTGTTTAACTTTTCCGTTAATCATCTGAGGATATGACATTCTGAGTGTGTGTTTTGCCCTCGTCATTGCAACATACATAAGTTTGGTCAGGTCTGAAGGTTTGATTTCCTCTTTGATTTCATCAGGTGTTTTGTATTCCGAAGGATCAAGCGGAATGTCCGGTTTAAGGGATTTATTACTGCTTTCCCATTTTTCCGAAACAAGTGTCGGCATATATACATATTCAAACTCTCTTCCCTTTGAGCCGTGATATGTACATAACTGCACCGCATTCATATTAACGGGCGCTTTTTCGGTAGTCAGAGGGTCTTCGTCCATAATAAGCGCATTTACATATTCGCAGAAGTGATTAAGATAATTCGTACCGTAGATTTCCGAGAAACCCACTGCCTCATCAATAAAGCATTTCAACCCTGCAATACTTTCCGTTCTGTTTATATCAGTATTCATGTAATAGTCAAAAATACCTGTTTTTGAGCCGATTTCCAATATTGTATTTTTAATATTTTCTTTTGTCTGAAATTCGCGAAGATAATCGTACGTTTCTAAGAATTTTTTCAGTTGTTCCTGTCCTTTTTCCGTATATTTATCCCAATTGCCTTCCCTTAAAACATCAATAAACGTTTTTTTCTTCGAAATATCTCCAAACAATGCCATGTAATCTTTCGGGTCAATATTAAAAGGCGGTGCGGTAAGAATCTGAAAGATTCTGAAAGAGTGCAAGGCCGGTTCAACAAGAAACTGAATGTAGAAATACAACGCATTAACCGCAGGAATTGTAAAAATATTTTTCCCCTCTTTCAGTTCGTACGGAATATTTCTCTGCTTCATAAGTTCGGCAAAATTTTCCGCTTCGGCATTCGTTCTTGTTAAAATTGCAATCTGAGAATACAGTTTTTTCCCGCTCTCTTTGTCAAAAGGACACTCGTCGGAATTTATCAGTTTCTCAATTTCATTCACGATTTCCGTATATTCCTGCATAATATCCGCATATCTGTAAAACCTGACAGGTTTATGTTTGGCAAGAATTTCCTCGTTTTTCGCAACAAGTTCCTTTGAAATTACGTATCTTACAAACCTGCCGTCTTTCTCGAGATTTAAAGGATCCTGTTTAATCACAGCCCTTGCCGCATCTAAGATTTCCTGAGTTGAACGCATGTTTTCCGTAAGACAGATAACTTTTACTCCTTTATCTCTAAACTCGTCCAAAAATGTTGCTATGGTTTCAAGTTGTGCGCCCTGAAAACGGTAAATAATCTGGTTATCATCACCCACAACAAAAATATTCCCCGTTTCAAGTGCGTGAGAAAGTATAAAAACAATCTCGTTCTGAGATGCATTTGTATCCTGATATTCGTCAACCATAATATATTCATATCTGTTTGCAATATCATGCAAAAACCCTGCATTATTTTCAAACTTGTTTAAAACAAGATTAATCATATCGTTGAAATCAAGATAACGCTCTTTATCCATCTTCTTTTGATAAAGTTCATAAATATCCCATAATTCGTGCGCCTGATTAATTTTCTTTGTTATTTTTTCTAAATTATTCTCGTCTGTTGTCGTTGCAGTGCTTCCTTTTTTGTATTTTTCTGCAAGTTTTTCTTCGAGTTTCCTTTTTGCAGGCTCCCAATCAGGATTTCCTGCAAGATTTCTTATGTATTCTTCTTTTGAAAGTCTGTGTTGTTTAATTGATGCAATTCGGGTTTTTATCGTATTAATGTAAAAATAAGGGTCATTTTTTTCCGTTCTGAAATGAACAGGTTTGATTTCATCAATACAGTCTTTTATAAACAATCTTGAAACAGAATCGGGTATTACCCTGTAATTTGCGGGAATTTCAAATTCCTCGGGAAATTCATCTATAACCGAGCAGCAAAAACTGTGATAGGTAAAAATCTGAACTCCGCAGTCAATCATTCCGAGTTCGTCTTCTATACGTTTCTTCATCTCGTTTGCCGCTGCATCTGTGAAAGTCAGACAAAGGATTTTTCCCGGGTCAACACCGTTGCTCAGCATATTTTTTATACGTTCAATGATGGTAAATGTTTTTCCCGTTCCCGGACCTGCCAGGACAAGATAAACTCCGTTAATATTATCAATACACTCCTGTTGTTTTGCGTTTGGTTTCTTTTTTGTTTCTGTTGCTGCCGTCATAATCCTTTTCCTTTTCTCTTTTTTTATCGCACAATTACAATATACCACCCCGCCGTGTCAATTTTGGACACTAATATATTTATCGGACACCTTCACTCCCCCTTTATTTACCACCCTGGGCTTTCAAGACCGCATCTAAATATTCGATATAGCGTTTTTTTAGAGAGTTTGGTGAGATAACTTTCACACCATCACCCCACCTGAAAATATGCCACAAAATTTCAAGTTCGCCCGATGCTTTGAATTTTACGGTAACAGAGCCGTCATCATTTTGTTTAACTTTTTGCGTCGGGTGAAAATTGTAATTCAGAACATCTTCCGCAACTTCAGGAGTGAATAACAATTCGACCTTCATCATTTCATTCTGATAAACTCCGAACGAATGATTTGCATATTCTTTTATATCAAAATCACCTTTATCAAAGGTTTCACCCGTAAGTTTTATGTCGGTAAGTTTATGCAGGGCGTAAACATACGGATTAACCCAATTCCCTTCAACACCTATCAGATAAACATTTGAGCCGTAAATAATTCCGTAAGGAGCGAGCAGTTTATCTTTTCCGTTATATTTACCTTCGATTTTGCGGTTTTCTCTGATGGCCTGTCTTATTAAATCAAAACTTTTTACGTCAATCTTGTAACTCGGCTTTTGGGTTACCGCCATACCTTCCGACTTCATTATAAGTTCAATCGCATCATCAACTTTTGCTATCTGTTTTCTTGAAAGAGCCTTCAGTTTTGAGATAACGGATTCCATAGTTTTTTTCTTAAAATCAATACCGATGCCGTCTTTTATACCTTCAAGGATAGCAATTTCATCGGGAGTGAACGAAACAATCTCGTTCATATAACCTGAAGTGAATCCCCAATGTTTTTCTTTGTCGGTTGTTTCAATCTCATTAATCTGCGGGAGGCTATCAATAACCGCATCTCTCAACCTTTCTGCCGTTCTTCTTGAAACGCCGAATGTTTTTATAATATCATTCAGCGTAACGCCGAGGACTTTTGACTGCATCAAAATCAAAAGTTCTAAAATATCACTGATTCTTGAATATCTTGGTTTGTCTTCCATATTTTTAACTCCTGAATTAATAAAACACCACACCCACGACACATTTGGTCGTATTCAAATATTAGCAAATCCCGGAATAAATATCAATATTGTCCGTTCGTCTTTTATTTACCCCTCCTATATTTACCCCTTTACCCCCCATATTTACCCCTGTCCGTTTCTGACATAGCGGCATGTTAGTATAAAAACAAAGGAGGCTTATTATGCTGATTTCACCGCAAAGTTATGTAGAAGATTTAGAAAATGAGTCGTACGAACGGCTTGTTAAAGAACGGGATAAACTGATTCGTGAAATAAGACACTTTGAAAAACACAGGGAAGAAATTATGAATAGCGAAGAAGGCATGATTTGTCCGAGCCCTGATGTTGTTTATCTGTGGAATTTGGATTGTCTGAGTTTATTCTGTATGTTAATAAGGGATAAATTTAAAGAAGAATTTGAATATTAATACAGGTTTGGAAAAAATGAAAAAATACCGTACATCTAAAGCAAAATGTCAAACTCATCACTTCAAAAGAAGATGCGATGAAAGATTGGGCATACAGATTGACAGAAAAGCCATTCAAAGAAGAATTAGAGAACAAAAGTATGATGAAAACTTTTATTTGTTAGACAGACAATCAAACAGAGTTACCCGGTATCGTTATAAGTTTCAGGATAAATGGTACATAATTCCTTATGACAAAAATACCCATAAGGTTATAACAATATTTGAAGATAATAAACAAGATGTCATTTGGGAAACCGAAACAGAAGTCGTTACACAAAGTACAAAAAATAATACTGTAATTTGGCTGCAAAAACTTTTTCAATTTATTAAAAATATATAAACATCACTCCAAAAAGAATATTGGTAGCAATTTTTATTATTTAATACATTTACCCCTGTCCGTATTTGACACAGTGGTAAATTATAATCATAATTAATACAAGCGAAGTTCAAATGTGAGAAAGGAGAATTTATATGTCGAGAGGTGACGGGATAAGAGATATTATCAGGCTTGGGCTGTTGATGCAGGACAGTTTTCAGGGACTTTCAATTCAGGATATTCAGGACGAATTCGGGGTTTCAAGAAGCACGGCAATAAGAATGAAACGTATTGTCGAAGAAGTTTTTGCCGTGGAAGAAGTTGATAATATGTATTCTTCGGTCAAAAAATGGCGTCTGAGCAAGAAACCTCTGACTAAGATGATTAAATTTACGGCGGAAGAATTTGCGGAACTTGAACAATGCAAATCAATGATGAAAAACCATCAATACACAAACAGATGTGATTTGATTTCTGAAATTATGGCGAAGATGAACGATTTTAATGCTCAAAAAGCGGTAAAGACGGACATTGAGGCTTTACTTGAGGCCGAAGGGTATGCAATCCGCCAATTCCCGAGATACAAAATGAACATGACCACGTTTAACCTGCTCTCTGAAGCAATCAAGGCTATGAAATACGTCACCTTCACATATGAAAACAAAAAAGGCGAAAAGGGCGATCTGAAAATTCAGCCTTACGGGATTATTTACGGCGAAAAAACTTATCTTTTAGGATATAACGAAGCGAAAAAAGGTTTCAGAACATACAACGTAAACGAGATTAAAAATCCGAAAATTGTTGAAGAATATTTTGACAGAGATGAAGATTTTAACCTCAAACAATACCTTTCACGTTCGTTCGGAGTTTATCAGGAAACACCGATGAAGGTTAAACTTTTGTTCTCAAAAGATGTTCAGGACGCAATAAAAAATTATAATTTGCACCCGACACAAAAAATGAAAGTTAATCCTGACGGCACAACAACCGTAACTTTTGAAGCGGGCGGAAGGTACGAAATCTGCTGGCACTTATTCCGCTGGGGTAAAGATGTTAAACTTCTTGAGCCGCAGGAACTCAAAGATACATATAAAAAACTTTTGGCAGACGCTCAGGGACAGATTTAATGCGTTTAATTGCAATCGGTGATATCCACGGCAAAATTAATAAGTTAAATAAACTCATTGAAAAACTTGACATAAAACCTGATGACACCCTTGTTTTTCTTGGCGATTATATTGACAGGGGTAAATACAGCAAACAAGTTGTGGAAAGATTGATTGAACTGTCAAAAATTTGTCATTGTGAATTTTTGATGGGTAATCACGAATACTATATGCTCAAAACTATAAATGGCACTTGGGAAAAAGAATATTACTTTTATGATGGCGGAGATGCAACTGTTGATAGCTATGGTAGTTTTGAAAATATATTAAAACTGCATGGAGATTTTTATAAAAATCTCAAATATTATTATCTTACGGAAGATTTTCTTTTTGTTCACGCAGGAATAAGACCTGATAAAACATTAGAGGAACAAGAAGATATTGATATGCTTGTAATTAGGAATAATTTTATTGACCATAAACACAAGTTAAAACAAAAAATTATTTACGGACATACCCCATTTGTAGTCCCATATATTGAGGATGATAAAATTGGGATAAATACCGGCTGCGGAATAGAACCAAACGCACCACTAACTGCATATATTTGTAGTGAAAACAGGTTTATAACTTCCAATTAAAATGTCCGTTTATGACATACCGCTATGCTAATCTGTTATTACAGAAAGGAGTGTAATTGTATGGAAGAAAAAATACTTAATGACGCATTGGAGAGTAGGAAAAAGAACGAGGGTATGTCTATGGGTAACAAATTTATAATTATCCTTGTGACATCTTTGATTTTGCTTATACCTCTTGCATTCATGTCAGGAATGATAAGTGACAGGGTTAATTATAAGAAAGAGGCTGTTGAGAAAGTCGCTCAGTCTTGGGCTAAAAAGCAGTTAATTGATGTTCCCGAAATGTATTTTAAGACCAAGAAAATTAATAAAGATGGTACTATTGAGGAAATAAATTTATTAGACTTAAACAAGTATGAAGCTACGGTTAATGTCAAAACAGAGGTTCGCAAGAAAGGAATTTTCAAAATTCCGGTTTACACGGCAGAAGTTGTTCAAAAAGGTGATTTTGAAAATAAATATGGGAATTTAAGCGGAAAACAAATTTCCACACAAATTAAAATCTCCGATTCAAGGGGTTTTATTGAAGAACCTTCATTTAAAATTAATAATTCTGAGCCCGTAAAGATTCAGGATAATACATATACAACTGATTTGAAAACAAGTGCAAAAATAATTCCGTTTGAGATTACTTATAAAATCAGAGGATTAGATGATATTAGTGTGTCACTCGGAGGACTTACAAATAACATAACAATTCAAGGAAACTGGAAAGACCCTGAGTTTAAAGGTTTATTTTTACCTACAGAAAGAGAAGTTACGAATAAAGATTTTAAAGCAACTTGGTCTATTCCAAAAATTGCCCTATCTGATGGTCGTAATGTACAAACAGAATCAGTACCGTCCTATGTTTATTCGGGAAGACTCTCTTCATATAATACTAATCCTGACATAACGGTCTCTTTGTTAGTTCCTGTTGACAGTTATTCTATGGCAGAAAGGTCTTTGAAATACGGATTTTTACTATTGGCTTTAACTTTTGCAGGGTATTTTATATTTGAACTAACTTCAAAAGAGAAAAAGCAGGTACATCCTATTCAATATTGTCTTTTGGGTGCAGCAATACTTATGTTCTATTTGTTATTGGTTTCAATATCAGAGCTCTTAACATTTAATCTTGCTTACCTAATTTCGGCAATTATGGTAATGGGAATGATTCTTGTTTACACATATTTTGTAATAACAAAGAAGCAGAGCATAAAGTTTTCTATCGGTATTACGGCATCAATAGGTTTCTTATACGCATTCTTCTATGTGTTATTGATGCTGCAAGACATAGCACTTTTTGCCGGAAGCATAGGCTTGTTTATCATAATTGCGGCAATAATGTATCTGACTCGAAATGTAAACTGGTATAACGAAAAAACAGAATAAACCCTAAATATCTTCATTATGAGTGGGTGCGATTATATTAATTGCGCCCACTTTATTTACCCATGTCCGTTTTTGATATAGTAATGGTTTAATATTAAAAGTGTAAAGCAATTTTGTAGTAGAATAAGATTATGGCTAGATTTGATTTACATTTACATTCAAATTGTTCAGATGGAAGCGATACAATACAAGAACTTGTACAAAAAATAATAAATAATCATCTGGAAATTGTAGCTTTAACAGACCACGATACTGTAACAGGAATTTCTGAAATAAGAAATTCATTACCTGATAATATAAAATTTATTCCGGGTGTAGAACTTACCAGCAAGGCAAGAGGTATTAAATGCCATATTCTTGGATATAATATTGACGAAAATAATTCTGCTCTTCTTGATTTGATTGAAAAAGGGAAACTTCTTCGTAGGAAGAAGCTTGAGACAAGGATAAACTTTTTAAAAGAAAAGTGGAATATTGAACTTAATCAGGAAGAATTAAAATGGCTTTATGCGAGAAATAGCGTTGTAAAAACGCATGTAGCAAACATTTTGGTTAACAGGGGACTAGCCGAAAATACTGTTGAAGCGATGAAAAAATATTTAGACGGATGCAAAACCGGCAACACCAGATTTGATGGAGAAGAGGCAATAAACACAATAAAGCTTGCCGGCGGAATCCCTGTATGGGCACATCCTTTGGGCGGTGAAGGAGAAGAACATCTTAATAAAGATGAATTTCTTTCGAGATTAAAAATAATGATTGATTGCGGAATACAGGGTTTGGAATGTTATTATTCAAGATACTCCGATAAAGAAATTTCTTTTCTTAAAAACTGTGCAAATAATAATGGCCTATTTATAACCGGCGGAAGCGATTATCACGGTGGAAATAAAACTGTAGCTTGGGGGCAATTGAATACAGATAATAAACCGGTTGATTCTAAAGAATTAAATATTCCGCCATTAATATAGATATGTCCGTTTCTGACATATCAATCATTTATAATTAATAATATGGTAATAAAACGGGATTAATATAAACCAAGGAGGCAGTATGTTTTGGAGAAAAAGGGCACTGTTATTCGGATTGGGCTATGACAGTTCTGTCATTGTGCAGGGTGCGGAAAACAATGCGGAGAGGTTCTGTATGGATTTCGGCAAAATTTATTATCCGAAAGCCATGGAACTCTCTTATGAATACAAAGACGAAATCGTTGATGCTGACGATTTTTGGTGGATTGGGGAATATGTTTTTGAAAAACTGAAACCTCAGATTTCCACAATTCTGACAGGCAAGAAAAAGATTATTATTGTGGCCACAAAGATGGGGCAGAAAGAAGCAGGTTTTGTAAACTCCCTGATTGAATATGCACAAAAAAAGGAAGTTTTCCTGATTACCAACAGAAACAGAATCGACGAATGTATGTACAGATATTTTTCCAATATTTGTACGACTATGGATACTTTTTATACCGAGGAATACAAAGAGAAGATTTATGACAAAGAGTTCAATATCAAACCTCATACATCAATTCTTGAAATGGAGGCAAGACTCAATCTTTCCTATATGAAACGGATAGAAGAGGCTCTGAACATGCGGTTTTGGTTTTTCACAAAAAAGAACGAAAAAGATAAAAAAGACAGCAATATTACTGATATGAAACAGTTTGCGAAAAAGAAAGAACAGGCAAAATTTTTAGAGACCTTTTTCGACCTGTATTCAAGAAAATTCGTGAAAGTGAAAAAGCGAAGCCATATTAGTGATGCACGGGAAAGAGCCCAAAAGATTATTGAAGATGCAAAGGCCAAAGCCGAAACAATGCTGAGTGAATCCTCAATACTTAAAGCCGCTCAGGAAGAAGCAGACAGGATCAGGGAAGAGGTCATCGCAGACTGCGAAGAAATCAAGCGCAAAGCATTAGAAGAAGCAGAGGCAATCAGAAAACAGGCGCTTGAAGAAACTCAGAAAAATTAAGAGGAAACCGTTATGAAATCAGATTTTACAACAGGAATTATAATCGGAATTATTATCGGTGTTGCGGGGGTAAAATTCCTTGATCCTTCCGTCGATCCGCAAGTATCAACAATACCTCAGATACAGACAGGAACGGTTGTTGTGCCGAATTACGGTTACAACGATGACGGTTGGGACGACCACGATTACAGCAATTACGGATTACACGTGAGGTGATTTTAATAATTATTTTTCTTTCGGAACAATAATCACACGTATTTCGTTTTGTCCAACTCTTTTGAGATTGTTTCTCAGAAAGTTTTCGTACGCTTCAGGTGATTTGAAACCTTCTATCTCCGCATTAAGCAGGGTTTTTGTATCATTAGCCTTTTTGTATTCGGTTTCTAATTTTACAAGTTTTGTTTTGTAATTGATAAATTTTACAACGTTATAAAAACCCGCCGTACTTAAATATATCGTGCTTATGAGCAGAAACACGGTCAGAAAAGGATAATAAAAATCAGGCTTCGTCTTGTCATTTTTCATATCTTTTACCGGTTATTCGTGCAACTCTTGCTAATTTTACTTTGGATATGTTAATCAAAATCCCAATCATACTCATAGATACCGCCAACGACGACCCTCCGTAACTTATAAAAGGAAGGGTTATCCCTGTTGCGGGGAGAAATGAAGTCGCAACAGAGATATTGAAAAATGCCTGCATCGTAATCGAGAGAGTAATTCCGAACGCAAGCAGACGTCCGTACATATTCGGACTTTTGAGGGCAATATTTGTCCCTCTGTATAATATGGTCAGAAAGAGCAATATTATAAACAAACTTCCGACAAATCCGATTTCTTCCGAAATAACGGAGAAAATAAAATCCGTATGGGCTTCGGGCAGCCAGCCGAGTTTTTCTTTACCGCCTCCGTATCCGCACCCGAAAATTCCCCCCGAAGATATTGCTATCAATGAGTGGAATACCTGATAACCTCCGCCCTGAGTATCTGTTCCTGAACTGTGCCAATTCAAAAAACGTTCGATTTGATAGGATTCAACATAGTTTGAAATGTCAATAATATTCGTCTTAATCATTCCCAAAAGGCAGAGCATAACCGCAAGCCCGATATAAATCGGCTTCATCGATTTGCCCGAACAAATATACATGCAAAAAGTTATTCCGAGCAAAATTAGCGTCATACTTAAATTAGGCTGTTTCAGAACAACAAAAATCATCAACCCCGCCGTCAGCAAATATTTTGGAAGTGCTGCTTTAAAAACTTCTTTTTTCAGCGAAAAAAGGCTTGCCAAAAGCATAATCAGAGCGGGCTTTGAGAGTTCCGACGGCTGAAACCGAAACCCGAGATTCAGCCACCTTCTTGCACCGTTGATTTCAACTCCGAGCGGTGTAAACTTAACCAAAAGTAAAAGTATTATTACAAGAAAGACGAATGAGAAAGTGAATTTTCTCAGGTTGTTATAGTCAAATCTTGAGAGAAACCAAAGTCCGAAACCGCCTAAAACTATCCAAATCAGGTGTTTTAAAACATAATGAAAGGGGGGTAAGTGTTTGGCAACACACATCGGCAGACTTGCGGACACAACCGCCATAAGCCCTATTACCACAAGAATTATGGTTGTTATTAAAATTTCTTTGTCACCTTCCGTTTTTACCGGCTGATATCCGTCTTTATACATTATTACTGTCCTTATCGCTTGGTATGTTTAACAAAGTTCCGACCTCCGTTGCTATTTTTCTGAACAACGGTGATGCAATCGTTCCGCCAAAATCAACACCTGTTTTTGGTGAATCGATTACGACATAAATTGCAATTTTAGGGTTTGTTGCGGGAAAATATCCGATTGCGGAAGTGTAAACATCTCTGCCGTTATTGACCTGCTTTCTTGAAGTTCCCGTTTTGGCACAGGTCGTATATTTATCCAGATTCAGAGGAGTTTTGCCTCGGGCAATACTTTTTGCAAGCAGTCTTGTAACCGTTTTTGCGGTTTCGGGCGAAACAACCTGACGGGTCTGAACGTGATTGGGGAGTTCTTTCGCCGAATATTTTATGACATGAGGAGTAATCCAAACACCACCGTTTGCGACTGCTGAAACGGCACTAACCATTTGTATTGCGGTTACCGATGCACCATAGCCGTAACCCATTGTTGCATGTCTTGATTTATACCAATTTTTGGGTTTCGGCAGCATTCCGATTGATTCGGCAGTTAAATCTATTCCCGTTTCACGGCCGAAACCAAATTCATACAATTTGTTATAATATGCCTCTTTATCAAGCATAAGCGCAATATTTGCGGCACCGACGTTGCTTGAATGTTCAAAAAGTTCATCAAGCGTAATCATGCCGGGGTTCGGACGCTCTTTCAAATCGTGGTTGGTTATTTTATACCTGTCAATTACCATTTTACCCGTATCGGGGACTTTTGAATATTCGTTCAGCACTCCCAAATCAAGCGCAGTTGCGACTGTTATTATCTTAAAAGTTGAGCCCGGAGGGTAAATATCGGTTAAGGACCAATTTTTCATAGCCGCCATTGGGGCTTCCCAAAATTTGTTCGGGTTAAAGTTCGGATATGAGGCATAGGCAAGGATTTCACCGTTTGTAACATCTTCAACAATCACCGCACCCCGTTCGGCCTTTGTTTCCTTAATCCTTTTCTCTAATTCTTTTTCGCAAATATACTGAACAGAGGCATCAAGCGTCAGAGTAATGTCTTCACCTTTTTGCTTTTTGGTAACATTCTGCACATCGGTATTGAAATCAAAAATTATGTCCCCGTTGGCTTTTCTCTGAACACTTCCGGTATTGACGGGACTTTGGAGTTTGTCACCCGCCGTATTTTCAATTCCGATTGAATTGTCGGACATATAACTGTAAAACCCGACAATATTGGAAGCAATATTTCCCTGCGGATAAAATCTGCGTTTTATCGTACCCATGCTGATTTCACGCAAACCTGATTTGCCGATTTTTTCGGCAGACTGTCTGCTAACTTCTTTTTTAAGAGTAATAATATTTATTTTTTTGGATTTAAGTTTCGAAATTATTTCATCTCTCGGCATTTCAAGCGCAGGTGCAAGAATTTCCGCCAGGATTTCGGGCGGGCGCTTGGGCGAATACATAAGCGGGTGGGCATAGACTTCATAAGTCAATTCGTCAGTAGCAAGTTTTATACCGTTCCTGTCAAGAATATTCCCTCTAAGAGAAAGGTTATTCGAACTTCTTGTCGCAATTCCCTCCACTTTGTAACTGTTTATATCAAGCACCTGAAGCAGGAAAAGCCAGCCGGTCAGAAGTACAAAAACCACCGTTACAAGGCCCTGTATGATACAAATTCGCTTATTGCACTTTTCATTTAAATCTTTATCCATCTTCTCTAATCCTCTTATTATTATCATAAATGATGAGTGTGTCAGGAACGGACATTTTTGTTTTTAAGTTTCTGCAACACCTGCATAGGTTGCCTGTTTGCCATTTCTCCTTTGGTTTTTTGCCCCAATATTTACCCCTCCATATTTACCCCTGTGTCCGTTTTTGATACACTTCCGTGTAATAATATAATCAGAAAGGAGTTTGACTATGAAACGATTTTTGATTCTTTTATTATTCGGAGTTATTTCAACAACCGCAGTATTTGCCGCAAATGTTAAGTATGGCTATAATGCCCGCGGACAGTATGTTCCGAAATCTGTCGGAAACCAGCAGGTAAAATACGGATATAACGCCCACGGGCAATATGTTCCAACTTCTTACGGCCAGAACAGGGTTAAATACGGCTACAACGCACACGGGCAATATGTTCCGACCTCCGTCGGAAACCAACAGATAAAGTACGGATACAATGCGCATGGAGATTATGTTCCAAAATCAGTCGGCGGACAGGACATTAAATATGGCTATAATGCGCATGGCAACTACGTTCCGACCTCCGTCGGCGGACAGAGCATTAAATACGGTTACAATGCCCACGGGGATTATGTTCCCGTCGGGGTAAGCGATTAAGGAGGTAAATTATGGGCATATTCAGAATTTTGTTTTGGGGATTGATGCTTTCTAACATGTTTGGGGCGGGAGATGCCGACTGCACTTATGATTATTACGACAGTGATATTTATGATGACTTTGACGATTGTGACGACTTTGATTTTTAATAAAAAGCCCTCTGAAATTCAGAGGGCTTTTTGATTGCTCTTTTATTTACCTCCTTCTATTTACTCCTTTTACCCCTTTTATTTAACCCCTTGCTTTTATCCTCAAGTTTCAAAGCATCAAACTTTGCCTGCATTGTCGGGTTATCCTTCGTAAGTTTTGCGATTGTCAAATCTTCCGCTTTGTTGTTTGCAAGACGCAGATTGTTTTCGGAGGATAACAATGCGTCTTTGGTTTTCTGCAGGTGGTCAATGGTTTTGTCAATCTCGGCAATCGCAGTTTTGAATTTTTTGCTTGCAATTTCGTAATTTCTTGAAAATTTTTCCTTAAAATCATTCATCGCTTCTTCAAACTTTGAAACGTCTTGATTCTGAGCCTTCATAATATCAAGTTCTCTTTTGTACTCAAGCGTATTTTGGGCAGCATTACGCAAAAGTGTAATTATCGGAACAAAGAACTGAGGACGTACAACATACATTTTTTCATAATGATGTGACATATCAACGATTCCGTTGTTATACAATTCGTTCTCAGGCTCAAGCACCGAAACAAGCACCGCATATTCGCATTTCTTCTCTCTGCGGTCTTTATCAAGTTCCTTCAGAAAGTCAGTATTCTTCTTTTTGGCACCTGTCGTATCACCTTCGTTTTTCATATCGAACATGATTGAAACATACTCCTCCCCGTCAGAATCGTAATCACGGAAAATGTAATCGCCCTTGCTACCTGTACTGATATCCGTATCTTTACCGAAAAATGCGTCTTTAAAACCCGTTGCACGGATTTGTTCAAAGGCAAGTTCACAATGCTGCTCAAGAGTTTCCCCGAGCATTTTGGTTGACAATTTTGCCTTGAAGTCCTTGTATTTCTCTATCATTTCATCTTTTAGTTTTAATTGGACTTCATAACTTTCTTTGAGCGAATTCTCCTTTATCGCGCATTCTTTTTCGAACAAGGCCTGCCTGTTAATCAGGTTAGCAATAACCTCATTCTTTTTGGCGAGTTCCGAATCTAATTCTGCCTTAACATTCATTAGTTCGAGTTTTTTGTCCGCTTCATAAGAATCGAGTTTACTCCTGAGTTCGGCAAGTTCCTTATCTTTTTTCGCTTCGGTTTCCTGCACCGCAGATTTGGTAAGCAGTTCACACTGTTTAATTTTAAACTCAAGGTCTGTAATTACGGCATCTTTTTCAATCAGCACACTGCTAAAATCTTTTTCGGCTTCAAGTTTTGCGACCTGAATTGCTTTTTCCTTTTCCGCTTTAAACAGTTGTTCTCTGCTTGCAAGTTCCTGAGAAAATGCTTCGTCTCTGACCTGCTTAAGTATTGCGGCATAACCCGCTTCGTCAGTTTTAAATACTTCGCCGCAATTCGGGCATTTGAGTTCGTGCATAATGGTTTCCTCATTTTTTTTGGTTTCTGTGTTTTTTGAAATTTTTTTCTGTGCCATTTTTTTGTCTCCTTATAACTTTGTACAATTAATAAATTTTGGGCTCTGTTCAAGTTCATCTTTATGCTCAAGAGCATATCGATAAATATTTCTGAAGTATTCTATGTGGTCGTTGGTTACAAATTGCTCATAACAATCCGTACAATAGAATTGGATTGTATGTGCGCCCGAAAGAATTGAGCCTCCGCACTTATACGGGATAAGAGTTTCCTTCCCGCATACGGGACAGACTTCCTTTGGGAACAATCCGCTTTTAAACCTGAATGCTCCGAGCCAAATAATAGCCGCATCTAACGGCATATCTCCTCCAAGTTCGTTCTTGTCCGTTGTCGAGAAAATCTCAGGATAGATTTCTCCGGCATAGTGTGTTTTTTTGTTCGGCGAAGTTCGATTTTCAACCTCACCTTTTGTCATGAATTTTGTCATATCAGCCTCCTTTAGTTTTTTTAGTTTCACTTATCAGATATTTGTTTCTGATTTATTTTTTGTCCTTCCCATGGAGGTCTGAACGGCTTTGCTTTCCGTTAAAAGAAAGGAAACGGCTCATCGTAACGATGAGCCGCTTGTGTTAGTAAAGCAAAGAAGTTACAACAAACAAGACAGTTATCTTCTCATCGTTCAAGCATTAGCACCTTGGTTATATTCGGATTGTTGTTTCACGCTTCGGCATTTCATTCGCTTTCGCTTACCTTAAGCATGCGTAAAATCCGCCAGGTTGCTGCGTAGTCATAAGGCTTGTCCCTCGTACGCTCTCCATGAGATTTTTTAGAGTATTCGGTTTTCAATGTGTTTCCTTCAACAAAGTTTCTTGTCTCGGGTGGTTTGTACCGGAATGAAGTTTTCACCTTTGGGGATTATTTTGTTACTTACCCCTTTACCCCTTTACCTCTATCGGGTACATTTATATTATAAATGGGTGCTATGTCAAAAATGGACAGGTGTAATTTTTGGTGTAAATTTTGGGGTAAATATTTTCTTAACTTATCGTTCCGCAATTGTTTATTTCTGCTTTTTCTTCTTTTGATAACTTTTTATAAATCCGCTCAAGGTTGTTTTTCGCAGATTCATATTCGGGAGAAAGCGCAAGTGCCTTCTTAAAATCGTAACAGGCATTTTTCAGTTCGCCGATTTTACCTTTTGTAATCCCCCTTAAATTGTATGCCGTTGCAATCTCAGGATCCAATCCGATTGCTTTATTATAATCCCTGATTGCATCAGAATACCTTTCAAGTTCGTCCTCGGCATCACCGCGCACCATATAAAGGTACGGGTCTTCGGAATCAATTTTCAGCCCAAAATTGCAGTCTGCAATTGCTTCTTCATGCCTGCCAAGATTATTTCTCGCTTTTGCCCTGAGACAATATGCTTCGGAATCAACACAATATGACAAAACTTTTGTAAAATCTTCCTCCGCACCCGGGAAATCGTTCAATGTCAAATTTAACCTCCCGCGCATAAGGAAATATTCAGGCTCGGTATCGTCTATAAAAATGGCTCTTTCAATACTGCTAAGCGCCTCTTTGTCGTTTTTAAACTTAAAATGAATGCGGGCACAGTTGTAATGTCCTCTCGGGAATAACGGATTAAGTTCAACCGCCTTTTCATAAGCCTTCAGAGCCTCGTCATATTTGCCGAGATTGTAATATGCGGTGCCCATTGCATTATACAGGCCATCAAAATCGCAACCGAGGTTTATAACCTTCTCGTACGCCTTTATTGCGTCCTCATATCTGCCCAAATCCTGCAGAACATCTCCCTTATAGACATATCCCATGTCAATCGTAGGAGCAATTTTGATTATTTTATTATAATCACTTAACGCACCCTTAAGTTTGCCCGCTTTTTCTTTGGCATTTCCTCTTTTTACGTAATATCCGAGCCACATCGGATCAAATTCTATGGCTTTTCCGTAACATTCTATTGCC
The DNA here is from genome assembly GCA_002309425.1 of Cyanobacteria bacterium UBA1221. GTDB lineage: Bacteria > Cyanobacteriota > Vampirovibrionia > Gastranaerophilales > Gastranaerophilaceae > UBA1221. Next base: position 1,325 of record DBXD01000096.1, on the reverse strand, counting down.
TTTTTATATTCACGAAGTTCCATATAAGTATCGCCCATATCGGCATATACGCGGTCATCTTTGGGATTAATCCTAAGCGCTTGCTCGTATAAACTCAAGGCATCTTCATACAATTCCAATTCCTGCTTTAAACTAGCAAGAAAGGCATACCCTCTTACGTCAAGCGGATCAACCTCAATTGCCCTATTATAATCCGCAGAGGCTTCGGAATACTGCTCCATATCTCTCCTTATATCTCCGCGCACAAGATATGAAACCACGTCTTTAGGATCATAAAGAATTGCTTTTGTCTCGTCTGCTTCCGCTTCTTTATACCTCTCAAGAATGTATTTTGAACGTCCACGCATATGATAAAACCTGCTTTCGTTTTTATCAAGTTCGATAGCCTTGTCATAGTCCAAAATCGCATCTTCATATTCCCCAAGACAGTGCTTCGCATCTCCCCTGACATAATAATATTCCGCTTTCCTCGGGTGAAGTTCGATTGCCCTGTTCATAATTTGTACTGCTTCTTCGAACAATCCGTTGTCAATTTTTTCTCTTGCTGTTTTTTCGTAATTCATTCAATACTCCTTTTTTGATTGGTTTGTATAGTTAAATCTTCGGTAATTGATACTTCCTGAACAGAATTTTTCTCCTGACAAAACAATAATAAAACATCACTATGTCAAGAATGGACATGGTTGCGGGGAAAAAATATTAAACTCAATCTTTTGATTTGTATTCTAGTCTATATACCAGGTAAAGATACAACCTGCGCTTACCAAATCTTTTTGGATTATGTCCCTAATCCCGTAGAAATAATGATAGTTTCCTGTTTTAAACGCATCGGGAAACATTGTATATACATTGTCCCCGTAAATAAAATAAATTTTTGGAGGGTTTAAATCCCATTCGTAAGGAGCATTATATCCTTCTTCTTTTTTCTTTAAAAGTTCCTGCTCCCATTTATCCGCATACTTGTTTATTTCAGGCGGAAGAAGTTTTAAACTTTCCTGACTGTCAATTTTTATACTAAAAATCCAAGCCCTCCAATTAATCCATATTGTTTTCCCGTTAATATCCGTCTTGGTTCCGTACATGCCCTCGTTGAAATCTTCAGGTTGTTCATAAAAAATGTTCATCTGACACCTCCTTTGAACAAGTATCACCATTTACATTATAAACATCTCCGTGTCAGATATGGACACTGGCGGGGGTAAAATGAGCAGTATGCCTCAGCCACGGGCGGTTTTAACATTTGAGGAAATTTAAGACAAAAATAAAAAGAGGTAAGCGCAAATACTTACCTCTTTTTATTCTCCCGGAGATGGATTCGAACCACC
>DBXD01000068.1 GCA_002309425.1 Cyanobacteria bacterium UBA1221 | reverse complement strand
ATGAATTTTATAGCACCGCTGAATGAGATATTTTGCCAGTTTAAAGATTTATTGTTATGGGAGACCATGACAGAAGCGGTAAAACAAGATGAGCAATATGTTGATTTGAACACTAAGATATGCAACTCTCTTGCGAATTATACACCAAACTCAAATGCTGTTTTTGCAAGGATTGCTCAGAATATTAAAGATACAAAACTTGCTCTCGATATATGGACAAGAGGTACACGAATTGCTGCATATATTGGTGATTTAAGTTTGTATGCAATTTCTCAAAAGCAATGTCTTGCCCTGATAAATGAGATGGATGAAACTGCAACTCTTAAAATCAGATATAATATTTCCGAGCGCTTAGGACGTTTATTAACCGATTACAATCCGTCAGAGGCTATTGATTATCTTCCGGATGCAATAGCAAATGCAAATGCCCTGAATGACTTGCCTAGGGAGATTGATTTATTGGGGTATTTGTCTAAATGTTGTAATAAAACGGGTAATTATCTCGGAAATGTTGAATGTGTTGATACGGTTCTTAAATCTGTTGAACCCGAGAAGAAATTGGAAACAGTTTTGTTAAAGTGTGCAAAATTGAAATCTTTGCTTGCAATCGGAAATTGCGGACAAATAATTAATATGGTAGATAACGAAATATTGCCTGTTTTTGAGGAAATTTTAACAAAAGATTATACAAGAAAAGATTATTCATTTGCTCTTGTTTCCGAATCCTGGTTAAAATCCCGTTTGGTTCTCGCTCAGGCTCTTGTTGAACAGGGAAATGACCGTTCGTTCAAAGTTCTTACCGATATTTTTGACATAATCGACAAAACGGAATACAAGAATGCTGAATTTATGTATAAGACCAAGCTTACATTAGCTAGTGCCAATACCGTTAAGGGTGATTATGAAACTTCCGATAAGATATTGGAAGAAATAATGAAAAAGCACTCCGAAAAGAATATGAGCGATGAATCAGTTGTAAAATGGAATTATATTAATGTAATAAATAACTTTATGCGTCATAAATACAAGGATATGCAGGAAGATTTGTTCCATATTGTAACTTATGCAAATAATTGCGGTGATAATTTTACAAAAAATATTTTGAAATCAATTCTTGGTAAAATTCTGAAAGATAACGGTAAAACTGAAAATGCAATGAATATTTATCAGGAGCAGATAGCATATTTTTCAAAAGAAAAAATGGCGACAGGAGCATTATTAACCTGGTATTTTATTGCGGAAGCCACAATTCAGACAGAGGGTCCTCATGCAGCAGCGGAAATTGCGCAAAAGGCTATTGAAGTAGCTCAAAATCCTAAAATTCAAAACTTTTTCTTTGAAACGCTTTTCAGAATGCTGCTTGCAAAAACAAGTCTGGCAACTTCCGATTTTGATTCCGCCAAAATGCACATTACAACCGCAATAGATATAGCTAAAAAATATGGGATGAATGACATTTTATCAAGATTATATTTATTGTACGGAAAATATTTCCAGGAAATGGGTCTGGCAAATTCGGACGAACAAATTGAATACTTAAAAGGTGCAAAAGAAATGTATGCCCTTTCGGGAAACCTTTTGAAACAGACTCATAATACCCACGTACAGGCAGAATTAGAGCAGGCAAAAGGTATCCTAAAATCATTTATTTCTGCAAATGAAATTAAATTATAATTTTGATATTGTTAAAATTAAAGGATTAATCTTCCAGGGATTCGTGACCGGACTTATGAGATTTCAGTAAAACTCCTCTTTTTGAAGATTTTACAAATTCAATCATTGTATCTATATATTCGTTTGCCGGAATTTCCGCTCTGATTTTTTCGATAGCCTGAGAGGTATTGTATTCATCAGAAATAAGAAGTTTAAATGCTTCATTCATATTGGTTCTGACTTCCTGAGAAACTCCTCTGCGTTTTAGAGCAACAACATTAAGTCCTCTCGGAACCGGCGGTCTGCCTTCTCCTTTAGAATACGGGAGAATATCCTGACGGGAAGCCGAAAATCCGCTGATAATAGCCATATCACCTATTCTGATATTCTGGTGGAATACGCTCATTCCGCCTACGAATGCACCAAATCCAACGTGAACATGACCGCCAAGAGTTACAAGGTTAGCCAAAATAACCTGATCAGCAAGTACACAGTTATGTGCAATATGTGAACCTACCATAAGCAGGCATTTGTTACCTATTCTTGTAGTGAAATCTCCGCAAGTTGCGCCGCGGTGAATAGTTACATTTTCTTTAATAATTGTGTCATCGCCGATTACAACTTTTGTAGGTTCGCCTTTATAGCCCAAATCCTGAGGTTCTGAACCTATTGTTGCAAACGGAGAAATCGTACATCTTTCACCGATTTCTGCGTGCTCTATATATGCGTTTGCAATTACTCTTGTTTTACTTCCGATTTTTACATTTTCGCCGATAACAACGTAAGGGCCTATTATAGCATCGTCTGCAATTTGTGCTGTCGGATGAATTACTGCGGTTTTGTCTATCATTGTTCTCTCCTCTTTCTTTGTTTCGATAGGTAGATTATATTATAAAAAATACATATTTCTCAATAATTTAATATAATTTTAATTTGTAGTACAATACAAATATGGACAGAAAAGATTTTATAAACGTAAAACGTATTGTTATTAAACTGGGTACGAATATTTTAAGAGGGGATGACGGTTATGTTTCATTACCGAGAATTTTCTCATTTATTGAAGATATTTCGAATCTTGTAAAATCGGGTAAGGAAGTTATTGTCATAACCTCCGGAGCAGTTGGTTTAGGCAAAAAGAAATTGGGTCTGGAAAGCACTGAAGGTACTGCTTTAAAACAGGCATGTGCCGCAATCGGCCAGAGTAAATTGATGTCTATTTATGAGGAAGGTTTTGATACATACGGACTTGTTGCTGCTCAAATCCTTTTGACAGAAGATGATTTTTCCGTAAGAGAAAAATATTTGAGCCTCAGAACAACTTTTAACAAATTGCTTGAACTCGGAACCGTTCCTGTGATTAATCAGAACGATACGGTATCTACGGTTGAGATTTCACCACGTTATGCCGATATGCAGGTATGTTTCTCTGATAACGACAAGCTATCGGCGCTTGTTGCAAGCGAATTGGATGCGGATTTGCTGATAATTTTGTCTGATGTGAACGGTTTGTATAATAAAAATCCGAAAACTAATCCTGATGCGGAAATTATAAGAGAAGTTCAGGAAGTTACGGATGAAATTTGTGCAATGGGTACGGATGCTTCAGAGGGCGGCAGAGGCGGAATGAGAACAAAACTTGAGGCTGCCAGAATGGTTACTCGTTTTGGAGGAAAAGTTTTGATAGCAAACGGAAAAGAGCCGTTTGTAATAAGAAAAATATTTAACGGTGAAGATTTCGGAACAATGTTTTTACCGCAAACGGAAGGACTTTCCGATAAAAAACGCTGGATAGGTTATGCGACAAATATTATCGGGAAAATTACCGTAAATGACGGTGCAAAAAGAGCATTGATAGAGGAAGAAAAGAGTCTTTTACCGATTGGTGTTGTAGGAATTATAAATGAGTTTAATAAAGGTGATGTTGTATCGATTTTGGATGAAAGCGGAGCTGAATTTGCAAGAGGAATTGTAAATTATGATTCAAAAGCCTGCTCAAAGCTTGTCGGCTCTCATTCCGACAGTATATTAAATATTCTGGGCTACAAAAATTATGATGCAATTATCACAAGAGATAATATAACAATACTTTAGGAGAGGTTTATGGATTTTGTGAAAATCGCCGAGGGAGCAAAAAAAGCAAGTCTTGAAATCGCGGATTTGTCTGAGGAGATTAAAAACAAGGCTCTTTTAAATATAGCAGACAAAATTGAAGCCGAAAAAGAAGAAATATTTACGGCAAACAGACAGGACTTAACTGAGGCGGAAAGACTTGTCGAGAGCGGTGAAATTACAAAATCTACTTTTAACAGGCTTAAACTTGATGAAAACAAATTGCGGGATATGGTGCGCGGTATCCGTGATATTGCGGCTTTGCCGGACCCTGTTAATAAAAAACTCCTTGTCCGTGAGCTGGATGAAAATTTGACATTGTATAAAATTTCTTGTCCTATCGGGGTTTTAGGGATAATTTTTGAGGCAAGGCCGGATGTAATCGCACAGATTTCTTCGCTTGCGATAAAGTCCTCGAATGCTGTAATACTAAAAGGCGGCAGGGAATCGGTAAATACAAACAAGAAAATTATGTCGGTTATTTTGTCTGCGTTGGATGAAATTCCGGAGTTCCCGAAAAACGTTTTAAATCAGGTATTTACCCGTGATGATGTCGGGGAAATGCTAAAATGTGACAAATATATTAATTTAATTATTCCGCGTGGCGGAAATAAGTTGGTGAAATTTATAAAAGAAAATACAAAAATTCCTGTTTTGGGTCACGCAGACGGAATTTGCCATATATTTGTCGATAAAACTGCGGATTTAGCCATGGCGCAAAAGGTTGTAGTTGATGCAAAAACCCAGTATCCGAGTGCATGCAATTCCGTTGAAACCCTTTTGGTACATAAGGATTTTTCTTATGTAAAAGAACTGATGGCATCTTTGGAGCTGGCAGAGGTTAAACTTATTTCCAATCCTGACAGCTGGTCGTTCGAGTACGGGGATAAAATTTTGGCATACAAGTTTGTTGAAAATGTTGATGAAGCGATTGAGCATATAAACACCTACGGTTCCGGGCATACAGATGCAATAATTACGGCTAATAAAGATAATGCCGAAAAATTTATGAATAAGGTCGATTCTGCGGGAGTATATTGGAACGCATCGACACGATTTGCAGACGGATTCAGATACGGGTTTGGGGCAGAGGTTGGAATTTCTACAAACAAAACACACGCAAGAGGCCCTGTCGGATTAGACGGACTCACAATTTATAAGTATAAACTAGTCGGCAACGGTCAAATCGTAGGCGATTACGCAAGCGGACTAAAAGAATTTCACCACAAAGATTTATAAATAACTTAATGTATCTGAAAAACGCATTTTGTGCAGTGGGCTTTCGGGTGAAGCATCAGGTTGTCCTCTAAATCATACATTTTTGCAATTCTTGTAACAAGCGGCGCCCCGCACTTAGGGCATTTCAAGCCGCCCGCACCGTTTAGGATAAGTTCTTTCAAACTTTCTACAACCTGCTCTGACACAAAATTTGTATCAAAATCTTTTTCCAGTTTTTTTAATTCGTGAGGCTCGCATTTCAAAATTTTGGCAAGCTTCTGCCTAACAGTAACAGACAAAAACAACTCCTTCCCCGCTTCAATTTCTTCAATCTCATTCAGGTCGATATTTGCCGCCATTGCCAGACCCTTGGGTGACAAACCCAAGTCATCACGTTTCTTTTGGACAAATTGTGCTAACGTTTTCATAAAATTATTATATCATAAAGGTTAGTATTTGTTATAGTGGACTTTTGATGCGTCATACCTGTCTATGAAATGATTTTCGTCAAGCGAATATCCCAGTGCAACAACTCCAAACGGCATAACGTTTTCGGGAACCCCAAAGTATTTATTAACTTTTTCCACCATATCCTGATTTGGATAGAAGCCCATCCAGCATCCGCCAAGACCTTCCTCTACAATCTGGAGGAGAATATTTTCGGTACAAGCCCCCAAATCCTGAGCAAACCAAGGGTTTAATGCTTCATTGTCATATTTCCCCAATATGATAATTGCAACCGGAGCCTGTTCAATCATTCCTGTGTACATTCCAAATTGGGATAGCGCTATTCTTTTTTCTTTATCCGTTACTACAATAAATTCCCATCTCTGGTTGTTGTGAGCAGATGGTGCCTGCATCCCGGCACGAAGGATTCTGTCAAGTTTTTCTTCTTCTACCGGTTTATTTAAAAATCTTCTGATAGAGCGTCTTCTAAAAATTATATTTTTCATTTTTTCCCTCCTTAATATATTTTACCATACTACTTTTTCTATTAATTCAATTTCATTTCCGTCAGGATCCTGTATGAAGGCAATCTTTGAACCTTTACCGTTTAGGTCGAACGGCTCATACAAATATTTCCAGCCATATTTGTTCATTTTATCCGTGAAGTCTTCAAAAGACTCAACTGAGAATGCAAAATGCCCGAATGCGTTACCGTTTTGGTAGCCCTCTTGAGGGGTATCATCATTGTATGTCAATTCTAACTGGCAGCATCCGCTTTCATCATTTAAGAAGTATAGTTCACAATCTTCAAGTCTTTTTGTGTGGTCAAGTTTCATATTTAAAAGTTCTGTGTAAAATTTTAGTGATTTTTCTATATCTTTAACTCTAATCATTGAATGTAAAAATTTCATATTTTCTCCTTAATCTGTATGTGTAATTACTCCATTAGAAGCCTCATCATCTATAATTATTGTATTACGAATAATTGAATTTGCCATCAAAAGCATATACGGATTAACCTCATCCATAGACGACATTGAAACGGAAGCTTTTGTTCTGGTTGTATCTTCAGATTTTGATTCAAGCTGTTGGAACGTTAAAACAGACTGCATAGAATAATGTTTTTCTTCGCCCTTTATCCTGTTTAGCAATTCCTCTTTTGGAAAATTGTTTGAACATTCAATATTTACGTGAACGGAATTAGAAGTCTCCAAAATCAGTGTTGCAACGACTTTACCAAAGTTTATTGTTGTAATTGTGATAACGAGAATACTTTCATTTTCTGCATTATCGGGATTTTCTTTAATTTCCACTTCAAAGTCGGTACCCTCCTGTAAAGGAAGCCAGGGAAGATACATTAACATAAGAGCTTTTAATGTTTGTGAGGGATTATCCTGAGAAGCCACGGCAATACTTGCGTTAATCAGTTTTGCGGTATCTTTAAGCTGTGTAAAATCCTTTACCCCTTGCTGAGAAGCGTTTGCCATTGTGAGAATTATTTTTGCAATAGCATCCTTGCCTCCGGTCTGGAGCATCTCAGCCAAGGCTGACATACTTATTCTGCCGTTTGCAAGAATTTCCAAATTTTTTAAAGAAGATGCCATGTTCATTGTACTCATCTGACTTTTTAGGGCAAACTGAAGTTCTTCTGTTGATAAACCTTGTAGTTGTGCAAGGATTTGTGCCCGCTCGGATGTCATATTCGGTGAATTTCTCATTGCATACTGTTCTGATAAGTATCGGCTCATCTGTGCCTGAGTGTAGCCACGTTGAACCATATAAATAAATTCATTCAGGTTTTTGGGTAACTTCATCAGGTCTTTAACGTAAGCGGAAGTATCCGTTCCGGCAAGCTGTCCCATTTGTGCAGTACCTGTGGCAGTTGATGATGATGGTGTCGGAATATTTGTGGCAGGCTTTGCTGCAGAAGTATCTGCCGCAACAAATGCCTGTTGCCCGCCCCCCTGAGCGGGCTGTCTTATTTGCATTTGCTTATATGAAAATTTTGCCGCATAATTTGTAAGATTTAATTTGTCCACGAAATAATATTAACGGATTTTTTTTTAAAAGTCTAGTTTTCGGATTTTTCATCCCTGCGGGTAAATACTATGTAGTGAAAATCCTCAGCTAATATATCATCAGCCATATCATAATTATCATTTATATAATCTTTAAGATCAAATGCATAATTTTCACAGATATATTTAACCCCGTATTCGTGCATATTTGCGTTTGTTAAAACGATTACCTCAGGATTCATTTCACGAATATTGTTGAGAATCCTTGGTTCTTTCATACTTTCTACATAAAGCGGGAGCATAGAATTGTAATAGTCATGAGATTCGATTCCTGCCAAAAAGTTTATAATTAATCCTTCAGGAAATATTAAAGCATTTTTTATTTCACTTTCTTTCAGACCTGAAATTAAGGTATTAGTTGTCTTGGCATTTTTTGCGGAAGAATATATTGTTCCTTTTTCTGTCGAAATTTTTTGATTGAGATATGTTCTGGATTGTGAAAAGGCAACAAGTGTATTTAAAGAAATCACTAATATTCCGATTGCAAAAGCCTTTTCATATTTTTTATCAAGCGAAGTAAACAATACTGCCAAAAAGGCAATAAGTACAAACGGGATTATATAGTTCCCATAATTAAGAGATAACAGCACCCAAATTGATTTCCCGGAGACTGCCAAAACACTCAGCAAAAGATATATAACAACAGGATAATTCTTTAATTTCTTAATTAATATAACAGCTGTAAGTACTGTAAACGGAATTAAAAATACAAAAATCGGAGGAGAATCGATAAAATACAGGATTAAAGATGATATAAAAACACAAATATAACCCGTTATTTTATTTTTATCAATTAATTTTACGCTGCCAATTAAAAGACTAAAACAGCTCAGAGTTTTTAAAAGATTTATTCCCCAAACGCCAAAAATTTTTTTCTGGAAGAAAACGCCCTGTATGGTATAAAAATAAGTCAGAGTTTTAGAAGATATTAATGCGGCGACATCTTCTGTTGCTCTTATATAATCGTTTATATTTACACCCTGCAGAAACAGGATTAATCCGCATAAAGCGGGAAATGCAATAATACATGTTATATAATTCAATATAATTTTTTTGTTTTTTGAAAGTATTGCAATAAATAATAAAAGTATTCCGTAAACAAAGAAGTCATATTTGTTTGCAATACATATGCCCGCAAGAAGAGTTGAAATATAAAAATAATAAGTTTTTTTTGTTTCGGCATATCTTAAAAGAGCAAATAGTGAATATATAAAACCAACTGTTCCGTATAACATTGCATAACTGTATGGCAGCGTATAATTGAATAAATGCGGTGCGCAAATTCCGCTTACTATGGTAAATACAGCAAGAGAAAAACTTAAAATTTCGGATAAAAATTTTCTTGCAATTAAATATACTCCGCTAACAATAGCAAAAGAGCATAAAATACCAGAAAAATACAATGTTCCCAAATTCGGACTGAATATTTTATATAACAAAGCATTAAAAAGATAAGAAAAAGGCCCGTATATATTAAACAAGTCTTTATATAATGCTTTGCCCTGCAAAATTCTTTCGGGATAGTATATTTCTCTGCCAATATCAGTCAGAATATTTCCGTAATGTCCGCAAAAAATAAAAAGCGCAATTCCGCACAAAATCCACAAAATTATAAGATTTTTGTTTTCAAAAATAAATTTCTTCATATTAATAAAATGTAACAAATAATATCAAAAAAAGCAATTTTTAATCTAAATATTACTTTATATACATGAATGTTGGTTAGTTGTAGGAGAAAATATGTTACCGCCAAATGTATTAGGAAGTTTGAATAACTTAACTCGAGCAGGAATTTTGGATTGCGGGACGGCATCTTATGTTGCTTGCGGTTCAAGTCCGTATATGTACGGTCCGTACAGGAACAGATACAGTAATTTAATGATGCCCGGTTATAATACATATATGGACACGTATTATAATCCCAATAATAAAGGTCTGTATTCTTTAGATCCCAGAGTAGATACTTATCAAAGAAGAAATTTTGTACGCCGAGCAATAAATGTACTTTTGGTTCTGGGTGGAGTATATTTAGGCGGAAAGGGTATTTTACGCTTAAAGGGTGTCAAACCGGCTGCTGCAGGAGCAGGTGCTGCAGGTGCAGAAACAACAAGAGGCTTAAAAAGATTCTTTAATAGAATTAAAAATGTATTTTCAAGGACAGGCGGAGCAGGTGCCGCAGGCGGAGCCGGAGCTGCAGGAGGTGCGGGTGCTGCAGGAGGTGCGGGTGTCGCCGGTGGAGCTGGTGCTGCCGGTGCTGCAGGTGGAGCAGGCGCTGCAGGAACAACCGGTGCTACCGGAACAGCTGCAAGGGCTTGGTTGAGCAGATTAAAAAGCAGATTCGCAAGGGCCGGAGAAAGTGTTGTCAACGGTATAAGAGTATTCACAAGAAGAGGTTTAAAACCTTAGGCAATTTCGCAAATCCAGCCTTCCGGCGCTTCAATTTTACCCATCTGTATGCCTGTTAACGTATCATATAATTTTTGAGTAATTTCTCCGGGTTTTTCCATTCCTGATGGGAATAGAGTTTCTTTTCCGTGGTCAACGACTTTACCTACAGGAGAAAGTACCGCTGCCGTTCCGCAGAGAGCACATTCTTTGAAGTTTCCTATTTCATCAATTCGGATTTCTCTTTCTTCTGCTTCTAAACCCAAATAATGTTTAGCTACATACATCAATGAACGTCTGGTAATTGACGGTAAAATCGTACTTGATTTTGGTGTTATTACCTTATTATCCTTTGTTACGAAAATTATATTTGCTCCGCCTGTTTCTTCCACTTTGGTCCTGGTCGCGGAATCAAGGTACATATTCTCATTATAACCCTGCTTATGTGCATCAACTATCGCATGCAAACTCATCGCATAATTTAATCCTGCTTTTACATGTCCCGTACCGAGAGGAGCAGCTCTGTCAAAATCGGGAACTCTTAAAGTAATAGGTTTAATTCCGCCTTTAAAATAAGGTCCCACGGGAGAGGTAAAAATACGGAATTGGTATTCGTCAGCAGGTTTTACTCCCATAACCGGATTTGAGCCAAACATATAAGGTCTTATATATAATGTTGCTCCTGAACCATATGGCGGAACATAATCTATATTCTTTTTAACAACTGCTTTTACGGCTTCAATAAATCTGTCTTCAGGAAATGTCGGCATTTCGAGTCTTTTACAGGTATCAATCATTCTTTTTGCGTTCAGGTCAGGTCTGAAACAAACAACTTTTCCGTCAACGGTTCTGTACGCTTTCATTCCCTCAAAACAAGTCTGGGCATACTGTAAAACACCGGCACTTTCATTTAAAACAACTTTATCGTCAGTTGTAAGTTCTCCGTCATCCCACCTGCCGTCTTTAAAGTTTGAAACATAACGGTAATCTGTCTTTATGTAACCAAAGCCTAAATTCTTCCAATCAATTTCCATACTAATAATCTCCCTATACAAAAATTATACTATAAAAACAGAAAGTGAATTAAACAGACAAAAGGATCTATAATACATAAAAAACTTTGTATTGTGTTTTTTGATAAAAATTCAGCAAATTTTTACTATTTCATATGTAAACTTTAATTACAAAAAAATAATAATCATTAAAGATTTCCAAAAGAAATGACGTAAAGCATGGAGGTTAGTAATGAATTAATAGGTCAGAGGAAAATGCCGATAAGCATAGATTCGATGATATTGGAATACAGAGAAGCCAATTCAGATTATGTCAGAACTGATGTGGCAATAATCGAGATACTGGAAGCTGAGGGGAAGCTTTCGAATTTTTCTCGAGCGGAAATAGAAGCGGCAAAAAAGAACAGTGTATTTGGGTCAGGATATGGTAGCAGGGGCTGGCAGTACGGGGTAACGATAGAGCGAACGAACAATAGCGTGGGCAATACTCCTGCGAGGGCGGAGGCTGTGCATGATTGGATGGCGCCGAATTCGCCGACCGAAGTATTTCCGACCCGGGCACCGAAGCAGACGGGAACAAAGGGCAAGACAAAGCCGTATGAACCGGTGCAGGCGAATCCGATGGGTAATTTAGAGTTATCATTTTTTATGATAATCAACAGTGATGTACTTCAGGACATGATAAGCGAGCCTGTTGGGAGCATACAGATACCCAAAGGGAAGCACTTTAAGGATTTGGAAGAGGCGGCAGAATATATCCTTAAAAAGCGAGGTAAGAGCTGCACAAAAAATGACATAGACAACCTCACGAGAGAACTAATAATACTGAACTCAAATGGGGATGAGGCGACTTTGGATGAAAAGATAAGTAATGCATTAAAGAATATAAATAACGGCAATGCGAGTTTTCTGGACAGGGGTAAATACAGTTACCAGACCAACTTGTTAAAGCAATGCGGGATAGAGGTAACTCCAGAAAACTATAATGCATTTCAGACAATATTTATAATTACGGAAAATTGTCTTGAATCGGGACCAATATATAGCGGACTGGCGAAGATTTTTGACAAATTTGAAAAGAGTAAGTCAAAGGATACGGCGGGATTAAAAAGAGAATTACTGATAGAGTTGGGTAAATACAAGGACAGTCCGGTGGTCAGACAGACCCGAGAAATGATAGAAAGGCTTTCAACAACGGCGATAATGGACAAAGACCCTGTAAAGATATGGCGGAACAGTGTATTAGGGGATTTATACCAATACAGAGAGTTATACAGGGGGCTTCAGAAAACGCTTGAGGAATATGCCGAGAAGAAAGATCCGGAGCAATTAAAGAGATATTTGTTGGCGAACTATGGGATAAATATATTTACCGAGGACGAGCAGGACAAAGTTCAGGAAATGGTATTACAAAACTTCACCGCAAACATAGCCGGCGGGGTATTTGGATATTTAGAGGATAAGATGTCCGAATTGCATGACGGCAATTCATTAACGTATCATATAACGAACAGGTTTGCCGAATTTGTAGACGGGGTAGCAAACAAATTTGGCGGAGACATATATACAAATAAAGACAGGATAAAATATCTTGAAGAATGTTCTGAGAGCTGGCACGAGTACACCTCAGACAACATGAGTTATGATGATTTTAAAAAAGTATTTAAAAAGTTCTGGCAAAAGGAGTATGATGAAAATTTAGCCAAAGACTTTATGAACTATTGTGCGAATAATTTTAATAATGACATATTTAAGGATAAGGTATTTCAGCAGAAATTTGAGGCATTATTCGGGACGGACATAATAAGCAATATAAAGACGAGTTTGAAGGGACAGAATACGATATCGAGAGTGGGCGACATCTTACTGATGTTGTACGGAATGAAGCTAATCGGGAATTCAGCACCGATGATGAGATTTAACCTGAACGCCGCAAATTTTTACCAGAGGATAGGCCTTAGCGGGAAAACATTAAGCACGTTTATGGCAATGACATCAGGTGCGGCAAATTTTGCAAGTTATACTGCAGCCGAGCGGACGCTGGATAATCTTATTACGGGGCAAGGCGCAGAGAGCGAGAGATGGGATGACTTATTCAGAGAGACCATGCATTCGGCGGCATTTGGTGCGTTTGCGGGTGCGTTGCAGGTTTTGGTAACAACACCAATTATGGAAAACGTACAAATAAAGCGTGCTTCAAAAATAATAACAGACACTTTAAAGAGCGGAAAAGAAGTTTCGGGAAAAGATTTCTTAAAGATAGTCCTGGATGCGCAGGAGGCAGTGAAGAACCCGACACTTAAAAACAAATTAATAGAGAGTTTGGTATCAGTCGGTGTAAACGGGACAGGGTTTACATTATACAATATAGTAAACGACTTGGCATCAAACGGTCTGGCGCCGCTGAAGGGAGGGAATGCCGGGAAATATATCGGAACAGTCGCTCTGGAGAATTTAAAATCATTGTTATCTTTTGAAGCAATAAAGATAATTTTGGGAATGGATATTGCGGGTAAAACGGGAGAAGAAGCCGCAAACAACACAAGGAACTATGAGAATCTGGATAAGCTGGTATCGCTGCAAAATGTTTCTATTTCAGAGGTAACCAACAGCGAAGGTAAGGCGGAGTATGTAGTAAGGTACACAGATAACAGTCGGCAGGCAAATAATCCCGAATCTGTTTTAGTATTTAACACGGCGGATGATGCAATAAACTTCTGTATGAGCAGAGTAATGGCAGAGTTGTGTATAAGGTATGCATATGCAAAAGCGCAATACGAAAAGCAGGCACAATACCGGGAGCAGAGGGCGCAAAACAATGAAACACAGACAGAAACATTACAAATGATTAGGCCCGGAGAGATATCTGCGAATCCGGGAGGAAATGAGAATGTACCGGTAAAACCTGCGCCCATACCACCGGACGTGCAGCCGCCGAGTGCACCTGATGTACCTGTAGTTGATGTTCCGCAGGTACCGGTTCAGCCGGCTTTACCCGAAATTCCGGTTGCAGATATTCCGGA
>DBXD01000079.1 GCA_002309425.1 Cyanobacteria bacterium UBA1221 | reverse complement strand
CCGTATTCATCAAGAATGTTTTCTTCTGTTACACCTTCTTTGTCGACGAGTGCTAAATACATCAAGTGTGGAATTATTTCAAATGGAGTATCTTCAATATCTTTTTCCAGCTTAGTGATATTTTTTAATCCACCATATTCTTTTTCAATTTTTGCCCACGCAGAAAAACCAAATTTGATTTCTCTTTCTTTTCCGTGTATTTTCAAAGTTGTTTTTGTCGGCTCAATCTTTTCAAGCTCTGTCATTTTTATTCAACCCCCTTTTTAGAAAATATCCCCTATAGTATAAACCATAAGGGATATTTTTTCAAACTTGATTAAAGACTTGAATCAATCATCGGTGTAGCACCAACTCCGAAACTGTCTTTAAGTCCGCTTGTTACAAAACCGCTTACAGGTGTTTCTGCATCTGCGTCCGGTGTAAATACAATAGTAGGTGCTGTACTTGCGGTCGTTCCTACTGCGTAAGTACCTTTAACAAGTGCGCCGTTTTCATCAAGCACACCGATTGTCTGTCCGTCAATTACAGAACCCTGTGCAAATACAAAGCTTGCGCCGCTGTCTTTTGCACCTGTAAATGTTACTTTACTGTCTGCATAAGCAGCTGTTACTGTAAGTTCTGAATCGTCAGATGTTACCGATACAACAGGTGCGTTAAACCAGTTAGTCTTTACTGATGCAGGAACAGAAGGGTCGTCTGTTCTGATATGTGTACAGATTGTTCCTGTTTCCTGTCCGTTTGGTACAAACTGTGTCTGTACAAACTGTGCAGTTACAGAAATATGACCGAAGTTCAAGCTGTCTGTTTTTGTTTCTCCGCCTGTTTCAGGAACAGAGAATTTTCCTTTTGCATACCAGAAATACTGATAGCGGTTGTTTCCGTTTGCGTCTTTTCCCGCAAGCCATACGCGGAAGCCAAGAGCATAATCGCTTGACTGATCAAGCGGTGTTTCTACTGTTACACCATTGACTTTTTTCTGTCCGAGCATTGCAGCAAGAACATCAACATCAACATCAATCATCTCGAGTGTCAATTCTGTGTTACCACGGTTTGACGCAGAGAAGAAAGGACCGTTGTCTGCAAAGTCAACGGCTACATCTGAATTAGGGTTTACTGTCGCATTAACAGCGCCCTTCAATGGAATTACTGTGTCAAAAGTGATTCCGTTTGCATCGTCAGAAAGAACTTTCGCAACTACTACGTTGTCCAATCCGATTTTTGGTGCTTCGTTTGCCATAATTAAAATCTCCTTTAAAATTATAACGCTATATTTTAAAGTGAGTAAAACTCACGCTTAAAATCCAATATTCTATGCTTGATGTTGTCTTCAACATCGGGCGTTTCAACATTCGCCGTCATACTCCAATAGTCAGAACGGAAAATGCCCCGCACGACATCCGCAATATCTTCTGCCTTCGGTTGCCCTTTGAGCGTCTTTGTAAAAATATGAATCCTTACATTTGCGCCCGTGCCCTCTGGCAGATTATCTGAAAATGCAACATCATTCGAGTTTACATCTTCAAAAATTACTACGGGGAATTTCGTTACTTCCTGCGGATATGCAGACAAGATTTTATTCTCCCCGATTAGTGCTACAAGTTCCGAGCTTCCCGACAAAAGCGACATATAATATTTTTTTAAGTTCATTTGCCGAAAATCTCCCTGTGCAAATTAGATATAAAAGTATGACACTTAATAAGTGCCGTACTTAAAAATGGTCGCGGTTTCATTTTGCTTGTTCCATATTCAAGATATGGCGCATACTTTGCAATACTGCCGATATGACCCGTAACCTCATCGCCGTTCACCTCTACATCGTGAGTGACGGACCGCATTAAATCGCCCGAATCCGGGGCAGGTGCTTCGCCCGGATATGACGGGTGATGTTTTTTCTTTCCGTATGCTACATCGGGATTCACTACGGTGTCACGCATCAAAGACTTTGCAGTTTTTTCAACTTCGGCACAAGACATTGTAACAAACTTTTTTTCGTCTTCCATAACGCCTTTCTGCAATTTCTGCATCGCCTTCAAAACTTCCGATACACCTTTGTCGAATCCGTCCATTTATTCGCCTTCTTCGTTTTCGTTTTCTTCGGGCGTCGGCTCTGTAAAGTCTTCATTCTCTACAGGAATTAAAAGGCATTCGCCGTGCCTTGACCACGCATTGACGGGTTGAATGTTAAACCATTCATCTTTATTGGTAAAATCAGAAAATACCTTTGCCCGGTTGCCCGACTTGATATTTTCGTAATAACCATTATATAAAAACAGTCTGACATTTCCGCGGCTTTCAGAAATGCCGTATGCTTTTATCTCATCTTCCGTCAGAGTATGCGGCTGTACATCGCCTTTAATTTCTCCGACTTTTGCAAACTCTGTTATTGCATCGCCCGATTCGTCAATCTCATTCTGCTCTGCCCAGATTTCAATTTTTGCATTAAAGAATCTGACCATTACGCAACCCCGTAATAACAGTATCTTGCAAGTGTTTTTTTTGCGCTTTCAGAAAGTCCGATAATATTCGCATCATCAGAATATGTATCAGTAATATGACCTTCTGTATGACCCTTCAAGCCTTTAGCACCCATTACATCAAAATTGTATGACTGTTCAACAAGTTTCAAACATACACTTGTAATATCATAAGGCAAAGAATCAGATTTGCCTTCAACATAATCTGTATCGTTAGGCAAATAATAACCTGCGGTGTATGTAACTTTAACATCCCACACACCCGATACAATATCGTGCGTAAATCCTCTTGTATAAGCCTTTCCGCCCCAACCTAACCCGCGGTATATACGACCCCAGCGCGAATATTCGGGAAAGAGTTTAAAATCTGTTATATCAGTTCCGCCGACAGAAACGCTTGTAACGCTCTGCAACGGGAAGTGATTTAACTGCAATAGCTGGCGGTTGTTTTCTGCCTGTATCTCGTCCGTATATGTATCGCGCCCGAAAGAATAACCGCAATATGATTCAATCATCGAAGACGCTTCTTTGATTAACAAAGTAAGTTTCGCATCCTGCGCTGTATCTTCTGCGGATATATTCAAGAGAGTTTTTACATCTGACAATTTACAAAGCATCGACATTTACAACCGCCTTTTTTTAAGAATTGCTTACAGGGTCTACACCGTAATCACCGAGAACGGCAACGGCGCCGCTATCGTTTGTTTTAAGATATGCCTTTGCGCCCGAAATGTCGATGTTGTTTACACCTTCATCAAGGTTTGCAAAGTCAACATAATCGCCGCCCGATGTTGCGCAAGTCTGAATTTTTTTGCTTCCTGCACTTGCTACAACGATTGCAGAATTTGCACCACCCTTTGCAAAGGCTGTGTTTCCGCAAGCTACATATTTTACTTGTTCAAATAATTTTGAGCGTGTCATTTTTTCACCTCTTAAAAATAAAATATAAAAGACATTGCGGGGCGTAAAACCCCGCGTTTCGTTATGCCTGTGAGTAGGTTCCGCAGAGGAATGCTTCTGGATGACGGCAAGCAAAGTCTACTTCTGTGATAAGGCGAACGAGTGTCAAATCACGGTCGAATGCAGAGATTGTCTGTCCGTTGCTCTGGAATGTACCCTCGCGAGATACTTCGATAGAAATATCCTTAGAGATACCAAAGAGTAACTGTGACCAGTCACCGAGCCAGAAATCAGAATAATCAGAAGCAGGTGCGGTTGCTTTTGTATAATCAACTGATGTTGATGTCAGGAACTCATATCCGTTAAGTGTTTTCTGTGTAGCCATTTCTGTAGCCCACGCAAAAGGACCAGTTGTAAACTTTGCAGACTTAATCCAAGCCTTACCTTTTGGAGAGAGCAACCATTTTACATTTTCCATTGGAACATTTGCCTGTTCAAGAAGTGCTTCCATATCGTTAGGAGTATCTACACCGAATGCAGTAGTTGATGTTCCTGATATCTGAACGCCTGCGGTATTCTTCAGACCAAGCGGCTGATACTGTGATCCCGTACCCTTGAGCATTGCAACATCAAGAGCAATTTTTGCATTGCGGAAAAGGTCTTCTGCAATCCAGCCTTCAACATCTACCCCGCTTTCGCGGATAACTGTATTTGTGATAGCCGACTTTGCAAAGAGTTTCTTTGCACGCATATTAACATCGCCAAATTTTGGCTGTGTTGTATCGCCGATTGTTTCTTCACCGCCCCAAGAGATAGCAGATGTTGCGTCCATTCTAGGAATAGAAAGGTTCCCGTGTACAAGTGGAACGCGGCGCACGCCGAGTTTGTCAATGAGAGTGTTTGCAAGAAGTGCATCGATGTAGTCACTTGAGAATGCAAGTGGAACCGTGAAACCACCGTCAGAAGGTGTTCCCGCATTTACTGCTTTTGTAGAGAGGATTTTGTGCAAGCCTTTTGAGTTTGCAAAATCTTTCTTTGCCTGTGCAAGAATTTCTTCGTCCGATACCTGCTTAATTGAGCGGTAGTCCTTGCTATTCATTGCACGGATAGCAGAAGCGAGCATCTGATTAACAATTGTTACTGGTGATTCGTTTGATTTTACATCTCCAGAAACTGCTTCTTTGAATGCTTCAAGATAAGCAACATTGTCGTTCTTGTCTTTTTCTGCCTTTGCTTCAATTTCCTTTACGGCTTTTGCAACGGCTTCGTTAATCTGTTCCTGTGGCACAGAACCCAATTCTTTCTTGATTGTTTCTTTTGCAGATTCAATCTGTTTAGCAGAGCGCTCGTCAATGATGCGCTCCAATTCTTTCATTTCCATAGCCATAATAAATTTCTCCTATGCTATTGTTTATTTGTTGTCGATACTTCCGACTATTATATAAAATACATTACAAGACTTTTGCAATGATACTTTACTAATGAACCCGTCACGGTATAAAGCCGATAATTCTTTATGGTGTGACGGGCATTTTCACCTATTCTGCTTTTACAAACTGTCCGCAGATTTCAACGGCTGCGGTTGCACCAATTCCGATTGATGCGTTGATTGCTACTGCATAAGCAGGATTGATAAATGTTACAACACCGACTGCGATTGTAGAAACACCGCCGATGATTGCAACTACAAGATTGTAAACTTTCTTACTCATAGTTTTAATCTCCCTATGTCCGATATATTACAACATAAAAATTAATCTGTCAAAAATCCTTATTCAATATCAGGAAGTTCAAAAGATTTATCATCTTCGCTTTCTGGAAGTTCAACTGTATCGCCTACTTCTTCTTCTACATCGTCAAGCTCTGCAAGCAGTTCATTCATTGTAGATACAATCTTTTTTAAGTCGTTTCTGCACTTCTCGATTTCATCACCGCATGATTTAATTGCGTCTAAAACCTTTCTTGTACTTGCAGAAATTCTTCTTCCGTCTTTAACGATAAAAGTCTTTACAAAATCATCCCCGAATGATTTTACGGCTTCGGCAATTGCGTCTTGATTTGCAGGAACAGCAACGGCAGAAAATTCCAAAAGTTCCCATTTCAGAATGTCAAAGCCATTTTCTGTTTCAATCCATTCAAGTGGGATAAACCCTACTGATACGGCATTGAGCATTCCTGTCTTGTAACAATGATATGTAAAATCAACGAGTTTTGCTTTTTCACTTGCCTGCTCTGGATTTGTAGAAAGTTCTTCAATCGGCGGAAAGTAAACAATCGCTTTAACTGCATTACCTTCTACCCAAAACTTAGTTACTTTACCAAGCGGAAATTCTCTTGAATTGTGGAATGACAAGAAAACAGGGTTTTTCATATAGTTAGAAAAATCTACACCGTTAGCGCGCAGAATGTCCCCATCTCTGTCAACAACTTCTTTAGAGATCGTAAACTGTACGCTTCTATCTCCTAAATCTTCGGTAATGATAGAAACATCTTTTTTATTCAAAATGCCTTTTTCAAGTTTCATTTTTTACCCCCGATTAAAGCCCTGTCAATGTAACGACGACTTTTGCAACGCCGTCTTTGCCTTCTGTCGGCACTATTTCAATCGGCTCTGTATATGTTGAAGCGTCAATTGAAACGGCTTTTGAAGTTTCAATGGCAGGAATATTTGACAATGTAATTGTTGCTTTTTTCATTCCGTCTTTGCCTTCTGTCGGTGTAATTTCAACGGGTGCAGAATAAGTTGAAACATTGATTGTTGCGGTCTTGTTGTTTTCAAGGTCTACATCAGTAAGAGCAACGGCAGAATAAGTTACATCCTTTACATCATAATTGCAATCGCCGACAATTCCGACGGCAACATCACACCCCGTAATTTTTACAAACTTCTTTGCTCCTTCAAGTGAAAATGTAAATCCTTTGTTCAAATCTGCGTGTCCGCTATCAAGCGTTTTGAAGTCTTCATAACTTCCGCCTACTGTGTCGCAGTGCTGAACTTTTACGGCTGTTCCATTTGTGCCACCGATACAGACAACCGCAAGTGTATCAATTCCGAGCCTATTAAAAGCGGTCTTTGCATCGCCAACAATTCCGATTTTGTCTAACATTGTTTTACTCATAATTTATATCTCCTTAAAATAATTTACATCATAACGAACGGGGCTTCTGTACAACGGCAATTTATGGTCTGTCCCGCGGGTCCCGCAGGATCTCCGGGATATGAGAGCGCGCCGCCTTCCGTATTGCCAAAAGCTGGCACTTCAAATTTATCTGTAATAGGAACTACAACGCCGTCCATCATTAAATGGCTGTCGCGCGTTCTGTCGTCCTGTACTGATATCCATTCTTTATAGTTTATGCCTTCCGACTTGTACAGTTCATTTGCGCCCGCGTTCATTGTAGAACAGGATTCCGTTCTTGCAATCATTGTCGCGCGCCATTTCTTGTCATCTTCAAACATTCCGTCTGACGCTTCAATCAGTTTCTTTGTCTTGTCTGGAATACTGTCACCTTCAAAGACGGCTTCTGCCAATACCTTACGCAGTTTCTTTTTTGTAGTGTTGTTCATATCACGGCACAATTCAAGCCCGTAATTATCTACCCACAAATTGAAAAGGCGTCTGACATTATCGCTTATTTCTTTGTAACCTTTTTTGTTTAAAAGCTCTTGCCCGTGCTCCGCACCGACTGTCAAGCCGTTTATAAATGCACCCGCTAAAGTATGCTTCAAGGCTTCGTCCATTTTATTATCAAAAAGGTTTTCGATTTCCGTTCCGACATCCTTATTATTTTTGACCGCTTCCTTGATTGCATCGTTTACAAGTTCATTCTGCTTTGTAAACGCTTTAATCATTGACTTTCTGAAAGGCTCTTCAATGCTTGTCGCCCTTGCGTCAAAAGTTTTCCAGATTTTACGGTGGCGCTCTTTGTCTGCATCCGAATTTAAAACCTTGTATCTAGACTGATACTCTTTTTTTTTACTCTCAAATTCTTTGTCTTCGTTGCTCTCCGGGAGTTCAATCTGTTCTGTCGGCTCTTCTTCAGGAAGTTCAATCGGCTCTGAATTGAACGGAACATCTACCGCCCCGAAAGAACGCAGATAAACATCTCCACCTTTTTCGTCGGGCTCATAACCCATAGCAGAGCGCCAGTCATTTACAGTCAAAGCACCGCGCGCAAGTCCTTCGTTTACGATTCTTAATTTCTGCTCTACATCTTCTTCGATTGTGTTTTCGTGATGTAAAACTAACTTTCTTTCTTTGTCGTAATCTTCCCAAAGTAACTGATTGTTAATTACTCGCTCAAACATTCGTAAATCATCAGAAAGTACATTTTTATTCAAAAGATAAAATGCAGAATCGATTGTTGAACGGTTTGAGTTCTCGAGAATACCCATAATTTCAGGCGGAATTCTAAAGTGTTCGTTTGCGTTGTCCCTTAAAAACTTTCGGCTTTCTACAAAGTCAAGTTCTGTAGGGCTTTGAGATATTTTTTCAAACTTTGCACCTTCACCCGTTAAAACCATAGGCTCTTTAGCGTGGAACATTCCCGCCATTTTCTGCATCCATGTCTTTTTTATCTGGTCCGCAGTTTCTTTATCTCCGTTCGGGGCATAAATAATTGCAGAAGGTGTCGCGTCATTGAAGAAAAGATTTTTTGCGTATTTTGACGCGTACTCGTCCGATTGTATTTCATCGCCGATTGCTTCACTTGTTCCCCTTCCCCTTCCGTAAGGGTCGTTTAAGTCAATGTCCTTAAAGCTGATAACATCTTCAACAGGAACGACAATTGTATTACCGCCCGCGGTTCCAAAAGGATAAATCTCCCAGTATTTATTATTAACTGTCGGTTGCTGAACAACCCAAGAAGGCGCAATCGGCTGCAATGCTATTATTTTATTTCTTTTATCACGAACTTTCAAAAGATATGCTTCACCGACCAATTTATAACAAGCGAAAACAAAATAACGGATAGTCCAGCCGGTCAAATCTTTGTCGGCAGGACACGGATTTTCAAGCAGATTATAGATTTCGTGATTTTCAATTATCTCTGCTTTGTTCTTGTTTTTTCTGTATTCTACTTTGTCATACAAATAAAGTTCTGTGCTTGCACATTTACTCGCGATAAGCCTAACCGCATCAAGTCGCGGTGAAGTATGAAACAATTCAAGCAAATCTCTGCTTGCCATTGAAGGGGCTTTAGACCATGTTTTTTTTATTAATTGCTTAATACTTTCAAGCGGTGATTTCATAAAGAGTACTTCTCCTTAGTTTAATTTTAAATTTAATATAAACCAAAAAGAAATACTTGTCAAAAATCCTTATAACATCTGTGAGAAAATTGCCATTAATACCTGTTTTACTATGGCATTTCCCGCCTGTTTATATAATTGTGTATTACTGTTTACTCTTGACGCTTTTTCGTAATCTCCATCAGTATAACCCATTAAACGCCAACACTCTTTTGGAGTAAGTTTTCTGATTCTGTATACAGTTTCTACATAGTTGATATTTTCTCCACCCTGAGCAGTTATTGTTGGTGTAATATCTCCGCCTTCCTGAACTCGCCCCCTTCTTGTTTTACTGTCTGGATAACTTGCATCATAGCAACCGCCAACTTTACACTTTATCGAACCTTCTTTTGTTGCCTGCTTAATTTCAATTTCATCAGCTATTTTAATTCTATCTTCCTTCGTTGAAACTGTAGGACAAAGGGCCTCCGTAGAGTCTACTCTACGGACTTTTTCAAAACCTTCTTCACCTAACATTCCAAGCATTTTACATTCGTTTTTCTCCAAAACATAGTTATCTTTCTGAACTGTAGTGATTGTATTTGTGCATCCGTCTTTCTTTAATTCTAATCTCTGTTCCATCTGTGAACCTTTCTTCCTATCGTTTGGATTTAATGGGTTTCTTCCTCTACTTGCTACAATGTATTTATAAGAACCTTCTGGCAAATTGGCAGGTTGAGCAAGTGCAATGTCGCCTTTATAAACTCTGTCCTGCTGGTGGTATTGTTTTCCCCATTGTGAATCAGATAAACCACCGACACATCTTGTTTCCTCGATAACCTTCGGTTGAATGTTTCCACCGCCGCAGGTTGGAATTGTCGGGCATAATTGGTTTTTATCGTAAACTCTGTTTGCACTTTCAAATGTGTGGTCAATCGTATTATCCATTTGTCCGAGTACCACCACTTGACAATTCTGCAACTGCGGCAAACACTTGTCTTGTCTTGTCTTGTCTTGTTATTTATTTCTGCCATTTTTCAATCACTCCGTTTGCTTCCTGATTCCCAAATCCCTTGTAATCTCTCGCCATTAAACAGGTTGCAATATCAGTTTTCTTTTCAAACCGTTTGCCTTGTTCGGTCAATAACACCGCTTCCGTCTGCCTGTAAGTTGCTAATTCCTGCGTCATATCTTGCCTTGATACAGTTTGCAATTCCGATTTCTCTAGGGGACTTGACACACAAGTCAACGGTCTTATAATTTCTCTGTTCTCTGTTCTCTGTTCTCTGTTCTCTGTTCTCTGTTCTCTGTTCTCTGCCAATACTCCGCTTTCAATAAGCTCTTTAATTAGTTTATCTGCCTTTTCATTTTTTATGTAATATTTTTCATCAACAGTTTCTTCCAAAAAGTCTTTCATTACTTTTTCAAGTTTTACAGGCTCTGGAAAAGTAAACTCCATAAAATCATCATCAGATAAAAAACTTACACAAAAACATCTATCCCTGTTCTGTGGGATTCCATAATCTTTTGCGTTTAAGTCTTTCCAGAAGTTCTTATAACCTTTTGATTTTAGAAAATTAAGCCAGTCATTAAAATCCTTCTCGTTCTGCTCTGCGTGAACCTGTGGAACATTTTCCATAAGTAAAACATCCGACAGCTCTTCTTTTGTGCATTCCTTTAATATTCTTTCTACTTCCCAAAGCAAACCGCTTCTTGTGCTTTTTCCGTTTTTCCAATCTTCTTTACTCATACCTTGCATTTTGCCTGCAACGGATAAATCGGTACAAGGAAAGGAATAAGTCATTAAATAACAATATTTGTCTTTGTCTTTGATTTCTAAATCTTTTGCGTGAATATCTCGTATATCGTGTGTTGTGTGTTGTGTGTTGTGAATGGCATTGTACGAAGCCACCGCATATTTGTCAAACTCTACAAGTTTATAATGTTCAAAATCTGCCCCAATATCTCTTAAAGCCATAGCCTGTGAACCAATGCCACCGAACAACTCTATAAGTCTGATTTTTTTATTTATCTTGAATTGTGGAAAGTCAAATAAAAGTCCGTCTGTCATAAATCGCCCCCTTGATTTATTTTCAACATTTTCTCCATTTCTACTTTTATCCTGTCTATGATTTCAGGGTCTTTCGGATAATACCGAAACAACCAATGCAAAAAATCGTGCGTCATATTATTACAGGGAAGAAAGTTATCGTTTAATTTTTCGTAGTTTTCTTCCCTTAAATCTTCGTGGTGAAGTTCCCACCTTCGACCCAATTTATGAAGTGTAATTTGGTCTAAACCACCACATTCCTTTTTCTTTCTAGCCTTGAACTCTTTCCAAACTTTTCTTGCTCTGAAATTACGTTTTCTTTTTTGTGAATCGTTCATTAATGCCCCCTATGAATTATCTTAACACATTAAGGGCATTATGTAAACACTATTTTGTAACTGTCTTTTTCGGTTCTGTTTTAGCAACACTATTTTTTATAGTGCCTACTTTATCGGCAAACTCTGGAACGAAAACTAAACCGCAGTATTCGTTGCGGTAAATGTAGCCGTTCGGCACGCGCACAATTTCGTAATTTGAAACTGAATCATAAATTACATCGTCGCCGATTTTCTGTTCACGCAGAAGCGTTTCTAAATCCTCGTTTTTGTTTCTGATAACTTTCATAGTTCCCCCTTAATATAGCATTGGTCGTTTAATATGTTTTTCATAAAAACACAATAACAAAGAATCTGCCTTGTCAGGTGATTTTCCGTTATGGCGTTTTTTATATTCTTCTTTTTTCTCAACTACCTTTTGCGTTTTGTGATTGTATGCGTATCTTCTGTCAGAAAGTTCTGTCAAAAGCTCGCTATCATTCGGAATCCCCGCTTCTGATAAAGGAAAAGTAAACCACATTTCAGAAGCGGCAGAATCATATTTATCTGTATCCTGCGCCTTTTCTCCGAAGTTTACTTCTATGATGTTTTTATATCCGCGTGAAATAAGTATATCTCCAAAACCACCGCCGACACCGCCGCCGTCATATTTTGTACAGATGTCTTTTTTATGATCTACAAACATTTCGTATTTATCCGCAAGCTCAACCATTGAAGTATTTCTGTAACTTTCCTGTTTAATTACCTGCATTCCTTTTCGCATTGTAAAGACAGAACTATCTGCCCCGAAGCGTGCACAGTCTACACCGATTGAGTAATCACCCTCTTTATTTGCTATTCTTGACATAGCATCCAAAACGCCACTTCTTGACATTATACAATTTTCGCCCTGTTTTCTGTATTCTCCTAACCATGTATGAATCGCTTCATCTTCGTTATAAACAAAATCTGCGTGCATTTCGTCTAAAAGTCTTTGAGTTACAAAAGGATTGTCGTAAAAGTTTATTTTTACAAAAACCGCATCTTTTCTTGTTTTAAGCCTTTCTATCGGGTCATCGGGCGTGATACTGTTCCATGTTGCCCATACTTCCGCACCGTCTTTTCTGATTGTCGGCAAGAGAAGTTTTAATGAATCCGCACTTACGCATTGAGCTTCTTCGATCCAGCAGTCCGTAATACCTTCAAGCGATTTCATACTGTTAGCCGCGCGCATATTAAACAAACCACGAAAGATAATCATTGACCCGGTCGCGGTATTTTCAAGCGTTTCTTTTTTTATCTCCCAGTTCGACTTTCCTAAACGGATTATTGTTTCTTCGAGTATCTTTTTTGAACTGTCTGCAATACTGTTTTGCACTTCACGACAACATAATAAAAATCTTTTTTCGCTTGATAATTTCTGAATAAGTAAAGACGCAACCCCCCAAGACTTTGAGCCACCGCGCCCCCCGCTCGCCAATTTATAGTCGTGGTGTTCTCTGAAAACTTCAAGTTTCGGTGCAACCTGCTCACGAAAAAGCCTTAAATATTCAAGCTGCTTTTGTGCCGTAAGTCTTGAAAACTGCGACTTTGTGATTTTTGGTATTATCGGTTTTGCTATCTCGTATCCGTAAGTATTCATTACTTCATCAATTCTTCAAATGCTTTTAATCTTTCTTCTGTACTCTCTAACTTAGCAGTAACATCCCCGCTTAATTGGATTTTACTTCCCTCTGTAGCTTCTCTAAGCTCTTTCATAAGAGAAACGGAAGAACTATCGCCCCTAGCAATAATCTTTTTCATACATTCATTGACAAGCTCTGCACCTGTTAATTTTCTTTCTTTATCGCCCTGCCTTACGTTGTATTCTTTTTCAAGGAACTCTGCGTAAATCTGNNTAATTGTCTTTCCCTTGCGTTTTCTGGTGTGCAAGGTTTTAATTTACTAGGATTTCCACCTGCCATTTTTACCACCTTTTCACTTGCAAAACACTTGCTAAAGCGTGCCAACAAAAAAAGAAAGACGGAAGTCCCAACTTGCAAATACACTTCCGCCCTTCGGTTTTCACATTAGCACACCCCCTTTATTCAAGGCAACCACTTGAAAGCGGTCTGCCATTTTCCTTTGCCCATTTTGTGTATCTTCTGCGGATAACATCACAATAAATCGGGTCTAATTCCATAATGCGACATTTTCTATTTGTTTTTTCACAAGCAATCAATGTCGTTCCACTACCGCCAAAAGGCTCTATAACATAATCATTTTCTTTTGTCATAGCCTTTATATATTCTTCTGGAAGTTTAACAGGAAATACCGCAGGGTGTTCACTACGGATTGCAGATAATTCGGGCAAGCATTCAAATACACTTTCCATTTTCTTAAATTGTGAATCGTCAAAGTTTTGTATTCTTCTTCTTGTTGTTCCGTCTGCGTTTCTCAATGTTGAAACTCTTGATTTTCCTATTGATTCTTTATCCCGCTTTTCTGCAGTTCTATTTATGTCTTTTGCTTTTTCGCCATAAATAAAAATCCATTCGTGTTCAATCGGGAACATCGCTTGTTGCATTCCAATACTTCCTGCCATAGTTTTATTCCAAACATTCCAAGCAAGCATTTTCAAGCCGACATCTTTTGCAGTATCTGTGTATTCGTTCCAATATGGATAAATTGCACCTTCTTTTCTCTGCAATCCCAAATTGACGCACATATATTTTGCATAATCTCTATATGTCCTTATAAAGTTTACAATGTTATCAACACTTAAATCTTTTTCCCCGTTATATGTTCTCATATCAGAATATGGCGGGGAAGTGAATAACAATTCCGCCTGTATTCCTGCACAAAGTCTGTTTACATCTTCCGCATTAGTTGAACTTCCGCATAAAAGAATAGAGTTGCCCAATTCGTACATTTCACCAAGTTTTGAAATTGCCTGTTTCTTTACTTCTGGAATGTCGTTATCTCCGCTTGTTTCTTCTGTTTCTGCAATCTCCCCGCCTTGGTCTGTGAAATCAATTACAGTATCGGGAAGTGCTATTTCGTCAAAGTTCAAATCAATATCTTCTGCGAACTCCAATACGCTTTCTTTTGTGAGTTTTCCAAATGTAGAATTAAGTCTTAATAACTTTTCTTTTGCTTCCTTTCGGTCTTTGCAGAAAACTTCAATAGCAGGAATAGGCGGGATAAAATAACCGTCTTTTTCTAACTGTTTTAATACAGTTACACTGTTATGTCCGTCAATTATCCATTTTGTTTTTCCGTCATTCCAATAATATAAAACAAAACTCCAGCCATATTTTAAGATAGATTTCTTTGCCTTGTCATAATCTGCCTGTGTCCTTTCTTTCAATCCGCCTTGAAACTCTGTCAATTCGTGAAAGTCTATAACTTTATCACAGTCACATTTTATCTCTATCATCTTGTCTAGGTTTTTCATCTTTCCCCCTGTTTCCTATATCTTATCACACTTTTCTTGTGTTCTCAATCTCTTAATTCCTTTCGGTCTTGAACTGTTAAGGGCATAGCAATCCCCTACACAATTAAGTGTAGAGTTGCTTTTATGCTCTTTGTGGTTTTGTCGCAATTCCTTTTCGGTTGCTCTCACCGCATCGGGCAATCGGGTGTAATAACGTACTCCGATTTTGATGCTTTTCTCAATTCGTTATAATTGCTATTCACACCGCATCTTTCGCAAGGTGTTGTATCTTTGAATAGTTCCCGTGGTAAATACTTTTTGTGTTTTAATTTTCCCACCGTCTACATTTCTGCTTACCGTCAAAAATTAAAAAGCCTTTCTGACAAGGACTGTCGGCTATCACCCCGAAAACACCACAAGCGAAAAGTGTTTTTCAATCCCTATCAAAAAGGCTTCTTTAATCTCGCTTATTCTGTCTATGGGGGTGATAACTTCCCACAACAAGAACTATACATCTGATTGTTTATTTTTTCAACTGTTTTCTTTTCTTTTCTCCCATAATCTCAATGCAGTTCCTACCCCTACGGAAATAATTATTGAAAGCCATAAACTGCCGAATAAAAATAAAATAAATCCTAAAATTATTCTCATTTTTCCACCCTGTAATTAAAATTAAACTCTTTTCTTGTTATCTTGAAAGTTTCGCCATTTTCTCTTTTAAGAATGACGTAATCTTCCCCCATTTCCCAAATTTCATATTTGCCCGAATTCCATTTATTGACACAAACCATTTTTTACCCTTCCTTCGTTTATAAGCATTTTTCTTGAAATTGCCTGTTCGATGTCGATTCCTTCAGAACCGCTAACAGACAATATGCAAATTATAACATCTGCAAGCTCATTTTCAAATTCTTCTTTTCGCCCCTGCGGATTGTCTAACATACTCCAATTGTCGTAAGCATCCACCGCTTCCACAACTTCACCCGCGCAATGTTTTAATGCTCTGATTGTATCGTCCCCATCGCCTTTATATTGTTTTCTTTTCTTTGAAATTTCAAATGCCCTTTTGCTTGCTTCATTCAAATTCATTTCTGCCCCCTTGATTTTATTTTAACACAATTTCTTGTATTTCTCAATTATTTTATCCGCAAGTTTCACAAGCCCTTCTTATTTTATTATTTCGCCTATTTCTTTGTTGTTCCGCCATTGTTATCCACCTGCAATTAGAAGGTTCATAATTTCCGTTTACATCAATTCTATCAATGCTTAAATTATCTTGATACCCATTTTTTAAAGCCCATTCTTTAAATGTAACAAAATCATTTTTCCATTCATCACAAACGGTAATTCCACGACCCCCATAATACGCATACTTTCTAACGTCTTTTTTATAATAGCAACGTTCTTTCATTTTTATCCAAATTTTATACAATCGGGTTTTTGACATATTATGTTTATATGTATTTTTCCCTAATGCTATTGCTAATTCCCTGTTATAACAACCGCAGGATTTTATAACATTCGATGTTATCGGATATAATTTTATTACCTTCTCTTTACCGCAATCACATCTGCATAAAACGTATGGGCTATTATTTTTTTTATATGCAATTTTTAGCACCAACAACCTATTAAACTTTTTCCCAATGCAATCTTCTGTTTTAAATCTCATAACTGTTTACCACCTTAAAAAAAAATGCCCCTGTGATGTTCCCGCACTCTTTCGAGTTCGTTCCGCAGAAACACCGCAAGGGCTTAAACTGTAAACAGTTCAAAGAAGGAACGAATTTCTTTCAACTGTCTATGAACATTATAACACAAACAGTATTGAAAGTAAATCTATTTATATTTTTCATACTCCTTTAATATCTTTTCTGAAAGCTTATTTAACCCCATCGCACCCCACGTTTTTTCATATTCATAAAACAGAATGTCCGCAATAACTTCCAAATGATTGCCATAGCTGGACCCGACATCAACCGAAGCATTACAAGACAAACTGCAAACATATTCCCCGTTCAAAGTATGGTCTATAACCCAAGAACCATATTTTTCCCGCCATAGTTTTTTATTTGCAATTTTATGCGCATACTGCCCCGCAACAAAAGGCTTTCCGCAGGCTTGACAGATACAACCGCCCGCCCTTTGCAATGCTTCTTCCCTTTGCTCTATCTGTATACCTGTCATAAATCCCCGCTTATTAAATCATCAATACTTTCTGCCAACTGCTTAGAAATCAATATTGCTTCTTCAAGATTAAACTTTGCATAAGTACAATTTAATTTGCTTGTAAAGTTGCTTATACTTAAGCCAAGACAATCTGCCATTTGTTTTTGAGAAATCTTATTTTCCCGCATTATCTTTTTTACATTTGAACAAAAACTTTCATATTTTTCTAGACCTGTCATTTTATAACCCCTTAAAAAATATCATAATCGCCTTCCGCGTTTTCTGCAAATCCGCTTTCCTGTTCTGCGGGCTTTTCTGTTATTATATTATTTTCTTTCTGCAAATCCCGTTCAAGCAATATTCCCAAAAATGCTATAACTTCATAAACAGTATCAATCAAATAAGACATTTCAACCGTGTTTATCTTTGTTGTACTTTCTGGAACGGGAAGCCCCGTAATTTTTGAAACGTGATACGGATAACCTTTTGCAATTGCTTTTATTTTCAAATCCCTTTCAATTTCCTTTGGGTCATCCCCTGTTTCATTGCAGATAATTTGAACAAGCTTCCAGAATAAATTGTTTTGCGATCCCTTGCCCGTTGTCCGTGATTTATATGGCTTGTCTATTGTTACAGTCATAAAACCATTATATTTTTCTTTTACCCCTTCCAGAAGGTGAAGCATTTCTGCTTTTACACTCATAGAAGGGTAATGCAGAAGCAACCCTTTTTCCTGTCCTTCTGCATAACAAACTATTTTCATTCCTTGCCCCTTTAAAAAAATTGCCCGCCCCTTTTCAGAAGCGAGCCTTTAATTTTATTTATAATAATATCCGTTTTTCTGTTGTGTATTCTGTGGCGCAGATTGTGGTGCATTCTGTTGTGTATTCTGTGGTACAAACTGCGGAACATTCTGCGAAGCGGTCTGCGAAGCGTTTTGCCTTGCGCCTGCATTCGGGTTCATTGTTGAGTCCAATGCGTCATTTTCCACAATTTCAAAACAGTTTTGATATAAATATCTTTTTAAGTATGTTTCACTTGCGCCCACGTTCTGAACTTCATGGCAACCCTTCAAACTTGCAGAAGCCATCGGGGATGTAAAAATAATTTTATCATCTGTCTTTTCTAGATCCACAAAACTCAAACTTGCCAAATCACTTGTAAAACAAACTACGCAGGAAAATTTCAATTCCTTTGCAAGATTGTTTATTATTGGCAGTATGTCGGATAATTCATAATAAGAATAATTTGCATAACTATTCTTACCGCTTTTTTTTACATTTTCTTTTTGAAATCGAATTCTTGCTTCGTTTAATTTTTCATAAACGTTCATTTTTGCCCCCTTTATAACTTCTTAAATAAAATCTTAAAAATAATCTTCAAGCGAAGTTTTAACGGTGCAAGGTTTATTGTTTCTGCAAATTCGCTAAAACTTCCAATCTGCGCCCGTTTAATTTCCTTTCTAAGCTTTTTAATTTGCTTTCCGTTCATTCTTGCTTGCCCCTTTCTTTTCTTTCAAAACCTGCAAACTTTTCGGAAAAGTTTTTAACTCAATAAACTTTGAACGGGAAACCCCGATTTTTTCGGCTTCGTTATCCAACCATTCTAATTGATTTTTTCTTAAATAAATTGAAAATCTTACACCATCCATTTTTTACCCCCTTTTAATTTCCATATGGAATGTCTTCTGGAAAGCCCCCGTTCTGTTCTGGCGCATATGTTGTATTCTGTGGCGCATAAGTAACATTCTGCGGAACTCCCTGCGGATTGTCAAAAGCTTCGGCAACTTTCTGAACATTTGAAGGGATCTTGTTATATACTTCCAGAACATCTGCAACAATATAAACTTTGCTTTTATTCTGTCCGTTATTATCCTTCCATCTGTCCTGTGTCAATCTTCCAGATACAACCACGGTTGCACCCTTTTCAATTTTCGGTTTGTTATATTCGGCAAGTTTTCCCCAAACTACAACATCGAAAAAAGATGTTTCATCAATCCATTCTTCCCCCTGCTTTCGGCTTTTGTTATTTGCCATATGGATTGTCAATTTTGCGGTGCCTGTCGAAATGTACCCGAAATCCTTTTCACCTACTCCAGAAGTTAATCTGCCGATTAATACAGTATTATTCAAATCAGTCATCTTCTTTACCCCCTTAAAAACTGATAAATAATAAATAAAACAGTTATTAAAATAACTGCCAATTCAGAAGCTTCAATCCCATTTAATTTCCGCTTCCGATAAAATTTGTTTCCCCTTTTTTTGATTTCTCTTTTCATCAAACCACCCAAGCCCGAAAGACATGACACGAAGTTTTTTATTGTCCATATCTGTCCCCCTGTAATATATCTTAACACCTTTTTCCCGAAGGTGTCAACACTAACAAAGCCCCGCAAGAATTAAAAACCCAAGGAATAATTATAAAAGGTTTTTTCCTGCGCCCTTCTCTGCAATTCGATTTCTTTAATCGGCTTCAAGGCTTCATTTTTTTCTTGAATTTTGCGCCTGCACCTGCCGACACTTTCAATCGATGGAAGCCCCATTTTCCTATAGTTACGGAACCAATAATCCGCAGTATATTGCCCAAGGAAAATTCCCATTTCTTTTAATACTTCGATATAAAGTAAATCATCGCTTCCCCTTGTTTCTGGATAATTTTTAAGGCACTTGCGCACCTTACTTTCCAAAGCTTTTAATTTCATTTTTTGCCCCCTTTCTTACAAAAAATCATTTTTATAACTTCAACAATTGTCCAGATAAAACAAACAATCATTGAACCACCGATTAAAACTAAAAGGATTTCTAAAAAGATTTTCTCTTTCATTTTGTCCCCCCCTTATGCTTCAACCAAAGTATAGCAATTGCAATTATATTTGCAGCAACCGCAATTATTATCACAGATCTTGCAGGCTTCAACAAAGTTTTTTTCTTCAACTTCCTTGTCATCATAAACAACCTTGCAATTTTTAACTGCCAATTCTTCAAGCTTTTTAAAATCTGTTGTGCTTCCAACAAATCTATTTATATACACGTTTTCTGGCTTGAAGTCCCCGCCATATTCCTTTGGAGTAAACTCCCCTACAACATAACCAATGCATTCTTTGATTTTTTCTGCACTATCTGAAAAATTAAAATCTGCCCTAACTTTCATACTTTGCCCCCATTATTTGTATCTGTCATCACAAAACAAAGTTATCTCTTCAATAAGCTCTGGCTTACCTTCTTTGTCCTGTATTTTAAGAAAGTGTTCAATCTGAAATACTTCGGCAGTATTTCCATTTATGAAAATAACCGCCCCAACTTCTGGAAGCTTCTGCAAGCCTGCATTTTTAATGATTTCTTTTTCTTTGTAATTGATTGTTACTGTTACCATATTTTGTCCCCTTTTATTCTGCGGGGTTTTGCCCCCGCGTGTTTTTATTTTGCTTTGAATTCCATGTGTTCTGCTACAACAAAGACCTTCTTGCCTTCCTGCTTCAATCTTCCTACAATCCGAATACCCCTGTTGTTTTTGCAGAAATCTCTGGCAAGTGGAACCATATGTCCATTACATTCAACTTCAAAAATGTAACTTTCCGAAACCTGCTCCCCGTCTATTGTTTCATAATAGCGGTTATAAGAAACAGAAAAAACTGCAATTTCTTTTCCGTTTTCTTTTTCCTTGATTTTAACATCTTTTGCGATGTTACCTTCCAAAATAAGACTGTTTAACATATTCATATAAAGCCCCCTTTTGCTTTTTGTTATCTTAATAATAACACATCCTGTTTATTATGTCAACACTTTATTTTATTTTTTCTGTTAACCTATTTTTACACCTTTAATAAAGCTTCCGCCTTCCTAATTAAATCTTTTATAGTTTCATCTGGACTTAAAATATAATTTTCCAATGCCCTTTTCTGCATAGCAATTATTTCTTTTGCTTCATCCAGATCAGATTGAAGACAAACCCCTTTTTCAAGCAGGCTTTTTTCAAACTCCCCTTCACTTACTTCTGCACCTGCCGAGTTACAATTACCCGAGTTACAATTATTATATTTTTTCAATTCTTCTTTCGGAATTTCTCTAAGAATAGTAATTTTATTTGTTCCATATTTATCACCGTCTGTTACAATATCACCTTCGGCAATAACTTCACACACTCTGGAATTAGAAATAGTATAATCACTTACTGCTTCAATTCTGTGTAATTCACGACAAAAATGAAATACAGTGTCAGTACACAATTTCAACTCGTCTTTCTTTGCTTCTGTTTTGTAGGTCTTTCCTACTTCAAACTGAAAACCTCTGCACATTAAGTTTTCATCAAATGCTTTGTAACCTATCATTTTCTTTACTCCTTAAATAAATCCCCAACAGGAATATTAAAAAAATTTGCTATTGAACATAAAAGCCTTACTGAACAAGTATAATTGCTTTCAATGTTCCCGATTGTCCCTGTAGAAACTTTTAACTTTCTGGATAGTTCCCTTTGCGTTAAGTTCCTTTCCCTTCTTAACCTGCGGATATTATCGCAACAAACAACCCAATCATTTGATTTTAATTTCATTCTTTACCCCTTAAAAAAAGGCGGGATGTTTCACCCACCCATTAAATTATTTATGACAATTATTATAGAACGGGCAGAAAGCTTTGCAGTTACAATAATCTTCGCATTTCTTGCTTTCACCCTTACGGTATTCAATCGAAGTTCCGCCAAGGCTTCCCATCAATTCTTTTGCCTGCTCTTCACTTTCGCAAACCTTCAAGGCGGTTTTTCTTCCCGCTTTCATAATTGCCCATTTATCGTCTGTTGCCCATCGTTCTTCCTTCGTACAAGGTGTCAATTTTTCGTCAACCAGAGTTTCGGCAACTTCAAACTGTCGCACCTTCAAATTGATAAATGCTTCAATCTCTTTTAATGCTTCTTCTGTTACCTTTACAGTATGAACTACAACGGGTTTCTGTGGGTATTCAAAATCCTTTCTCGCCTTGCTCTTGCTATGGTCTTTCAGAAGTGCAACAAACTTGATTTCTTTTACTTTCAAGCCATTCTGCTTCATAAGCCAAGCATAGATAAGCCCCTGTTTATCCCAATCTGAAAAATCATTAAACTGTACTTTCCAAGTTGAAGCGGTTTTCCAATCGTAAACTGTTTCGTTTTCCAGATCGTACAAATCAACTCGTCCCGTAACCTTTGAATTACTTACAGGAACGCTGAATTTCTCTTCGGTAAATCCTTCAATTCCTGCCTTTTCAAAAATCAAGTGAACCGCAGTTCCCCAAATCTGCCATACACAATCCGCAACATCAACTTCGATTTCGTCAAAATGTCTATCAGTTAAAATTGTTTCACAAGCTCCCTTCAAAAGAGTTGTTGCGGAAAATTCACCTTCCGCATTGTGCTTTTCAAGGCTTACCGCATTAATAAAAGCCTGTGGCAAATCCATTGAATTTTTAATAATCATTTTGTCCCCCTTTCGCAAATCTCTTGATAAAGAAAAGCGATTGCTATTTTATCTGAAATTAAAGGCATTTTTTCTTTTATGCCCTTAATACTATCCATAAGCATTTCTTCTGCTTCTGCTTCTGTCTTGCAACCCATTTTTAAGAACTGCAAAACTTTTTCTTTTGTGTCCATCTTTTGCCCCCTTTATAAAAAACATCTTAACACCTTTTCTTTTATATGTCAACACTAAAAAATTATTTTTTCTGCCTGTTTGACTCCCCGATTAAAGAAAAATAAATCCCCGCTTCTGCAAATCTGTCTGCGCCTGCTTCGCCAATAATTTTATTGAACTGTTCCTTGTTTTCATTTCCTAAGAAAATTAAAAGCTTTCCAGAGCCATAAAATTCATTAACAATAAAAGGCATAATCTCTTTTTCAATTCCTGCAACACCTTTTCCGATTTCATCAATTACCAAGACAGAAGCCCCGCAAAGTTTTTTCAGATATTGAATTCTTGTTTCCGTTGCCTTGAAGTCCCTGCAACTGTCATAAGTAATGCAAAGTTCAAGTGAAGTTATTATAAACCCGCCTAACCTTCGGACAATCCCGCACCCGATATGAGTTTTGCCCGTTCCAAATTTTCCGCTTAAATAAACAAGATTTTTTGTGTTTTCCTTCTGCTCCACTTTTTCGACAAATTTATAAATCCATTCAAAGACCTTTTTGTTTTCTTCATTTGTCGGCCTGTATGTTTCAAGGCTTTCTGAAAAATACCTTTTCGGAACTCCGCTTGATTTTATATAATTACTTTCAAGCTCTGCCCTTCTTTCTTTTTCCCGCAATTCTGCTTCCCGTTTTTCCATTGCTTCAACCTGCGTGTCATCAACCGCGGAAAAATTAAAATTAAGTGATTGAAGGTTAAAGCCTTTTTTTTCTTCTGCCATTTTGTCCCCCTTTATTTTATTTATATTACATTTGAACCGTTCTTGCCATACCAACCCGCGCCAGATCCTTCTGCAATTCCGCTCCATTCAATAACGCGCTTCATATTTCCGCAACATCTGGAGCAGGTCTGCTTTTCTTTCTGTTCATCATATTCAGAAATCGCAATTTCCTTTTCTTCTGTTGCCCCGCATTGTGTACATTCAAATTTATATTTCATCTTCTGCCCCCTTTCTGTGTCGGCCGATATACCAACCCGCTCTTATATCTCTTTCAGTTTTTGTCTTTCCACAACTTGCAAATCTTTCGGCTTTCTGTCGCAGTTCTTCTGATACACACATTAAATCATAAACAGTTTTTCTTTTTTCCTGTTCCGTCTTTTTCATTTTTTGCCCCCTTAAAATTCCATCTTAAAATTCTATCTTAAAATTCCGTTGTATCTGGATTGTCTGAACCCTGCAAATATTCTTCATCCGTGTATTGTTCTTTTTTTTCTATTTTATAATTTTTCGGGGCTTGACTTTCTTCATAAGATTTAATCCCCCAATTTAAAATTGCCAGATAATCACTATTATAACGATAACCCTTCATTTCTTTTTTTATTGAATAATGATTAATTACTGCAAGAGATTTTTCTTCACCTAATCTTTCATTAAGACTTTGTTTTTCTTTATCTGTTAATAATACATTTTTATATTCCCCGAATTTGTGTTTTTCCTTTTTCTTATTATTTATATTATTTGTTATATTATCTTTTATATTATTAGGTAAACTTTGTTTAATACCCCCATTAAACTTTGTTTCATACTCCATTAAACTTTGTTTCATACCCCTATTAAACTTTGTTTCATACCCTGTAACTTTGTATGTGCAGAATTTCAAATTGTTCTGGAAGGTTTCATTTTTTAAAATCAACTGTTTTTCCATAAGGCTCTTTAATGCCTTCATAACCCCTTGTTTTGTTGAGTTGGTCCAATCTGCCAGATATTGAAGGCTTCCTGTGAATTCAGAAGTGCCATCTTGCGAAAAACCGTGGATGATTGCATAAATTAAAAGCTCGTTCCCCTTAAGGTGCAAATCATTAATCATAAAAGCTTGTATGCAGATGTAAGAATTTTCTTTTACCATTTTTTAACCCCTTAAATAAAAAAGACTTATTATCTGTCCTGTCGGTAACGAACCGAAACCCGCCCAAAGAGATAAGCGGATATTCAAGACAGATAACAAGTCTTTCTGTTTTGCTTCTCTTTGTATTTTGTCGGGGTCGTTACTTCCCGATAATGTAATAATACTTTATTTTTATTGATTTGTAAAGAATAGTTTTAAGCAGGTAAAAAAACGCCAAAATTTAAAATCGTTAAAAATAGGGGTTTTAAGGGGTTTGGTAGGATAATTATGCGTTTTTTACGTTTGAAGCCCGTAGCGTGAAGATATAAGCGGATTAGGGGCATTTTTTTAGGGTCCTTTTAGTGCAAAAATACAAAAAAAACCGCGGAGCAAGTATGCGAACCCCGCGGAAAAAAAATTGCTTTTTTTATTAAAACTTCCTTGGCAAAAGGGGACAAAGAAGTATGTTTTCATTATACCTAGTTTTTGTTATTTGTCAAACCGTCAACCGCTTCCCCCCAAGCTTCCCACTCTTGAACCAGATGTTCATAATAATTCAGAAGCAAGGCCATGTCCTTCAAGTTTTGCGGGGCTTCCACTTCTTTCCTTTCTGGCTTCGGCGGAAGGTC
Organism: Cyanobacteria bacterium UBA1221; assembly: GCA_002309425.1. Taxonomy (GTDB): domain Bacteria; phylum Cyanobacteriota; class Vampirovibrionia; order Gastranaerophilales; family Gastranaerophilaceae; genus UBA1221. The sequence goes on along the minus strand of DBXD01000079.1, from coordinate 3,929 downwards.
TATTGCCTTGGGTTTACTTGCGCACCCTGCCATTATTAGCATTAACAATAGTATTGACAATTTGCAAAATCTCTTCTTCTGTTTCTGCATTTTCAATTTCCTTTCTTACCTTTTCATTGTCCTTTGTAATCCTTTGGATCTGTTTTATATTTTCCACAAGCACTTTCAAACTATTTTCTTTTTTCATCAAGTCTGTTTTTAATGCAAGATTTTCTGCCTGCAACTTTTTACAGATTGCAGAAACAATTCCAAGAATTACAAGAAGCGCAATAAAAATTATTATTAAAATTTTAATCATTGCTTTCCTTTCCTAACTTTGCAAAAAGCTTTTCAAAAGCCTTGTAGATCGTATCATAAAAAATAACTGCGCCACTTACCGCAACTATTCCTGTTATCACTTCTTCTGGACAAAAAAGTTTTATACAAACCATCAAAGCTCCGACAAAAAGCGCAACTAAAGTCCATATTTTTTTTCCGCCCTTCTGAATAAAGTTTTTAATAACTTCCGTCATTCCGACTGTTGCAAGTGCAACTTTTACAATTTCAAATGTTTCCATTTTTTCCCCCTTTTATTTTTTTCTTAAATAACCCAAAAGGTTATCTTTTGACCTTAAGTTAATTTTTGCCCCATCCTGCTTGAAGCCATCCTGTTCAAAAACTATGAATGAATTACCGCACATTCCAAGCATAATCGCAACGTGTCCGTATTTGTTATTCGGATTGCTGTTCCAAACCAAAACATCCCCTGCGATAAATCCTCGAGTTCCTCGTTTCAAATACTTTTTTTCTTTTGGCATTTTGTCGTAATCAAGAAACAAGTCTTTTGCTCCGCCCGATGTCGAGCAGGGTTCTAACCGCTCTTTGATTCCGCATACATCCTTCCAATATTGTCGTGGCAGGTCTACACATTGAGCCCCGCAATATCCGTCGAAATCTACTTTTTGCCCGACGTTCTTTTTTACAAATTGTTCTAAATCCATTTATTCCCCCTTTTATTAATGTAAACCTATTTTTACAAAAACGAAAGCGACAAAACCCGACACGACCGCAGATATTAAAGGATTCAACCACGACCTTTTATTTGCAGTCGCTTCGTCTTTCATTTCCTTAACTTCACCTTCAAGGTTAGACAATCTGATTTCTTGTGCCTGCGTCTGCATTTGAATGTCTATTAAAGTGTCAAGTTTTTCTTCAATTTTTCCAAGTCTGAAATCTATTGTTTCATTGTTCATTTTGTAAACTCCTTTAGTTCATTTTTGTAATACTCTTGAAAATGCCTTTTTTATAACAAACTGCATACTTAATTGTTAAATTCTGTGAAACCCTTGTAATTGCTCCTGTTGTCCAATTAAATCTAGACTTGAATGAATTTTGAGTTTCGTCTATATCTAAATCCACCGTTGTTTCGCTTGGATTTCTAATCAATGTAAAAGAACCTGTAAATGCATCATTTGAATAGCCTAACTGTAATTCAATCATATCATAATCATCTATGTTCGGAATTGTGGCAGAAGCTACTGCCGAATACCAATAGTATACATCGGGCTTTAAGGCATCAACATAATCTTTTACTGTATTTAAGAATGTGTTTTGGTCTGTGATTTCAATGGCTGATGTTGCTTTAATGAACATAGGGTGCTTATAGTAGGAAGCGTAAACTTCAAACGCAGTAACTGACGATTGCCCACTAATTGTTAAAACATCACCTTTTTTTACAGAGAAAGTAATTGTATCTAAAGCGTTGTTTCCCGAGTAACGCATTTTATCTTGTCCGTTTATCTGAATATAACGCACAACTGAACTTGCGTTTGTAACAATAAAAAATCCATCATACTGTGCAGTAACAGATTGTGTAGTCGTTGTATAAGCAACAACCTGTTCAAGTTCACTAAGCCTTGAATGGTCAAATCTTTCGGGTACTTTATTCGTTCCTAAAAACAGATATAAAGCAGGGTATAAATTCTCGTCAAACGTTTCCCCTGCCTTTATCCATTTATTATCGGGTGCTTGGTCTTTTTCAAAACTTATCCAAGTTCCAACAGGAAGTCCTGTAGGAATACTGCCCGAAATTGGTACTGCTATATTCTGATTATTTTCATCTTTTTGAACCTGTGCAATCATAAATTAAACCCCTTAATTTTTTGTGTATTCAATACTTATATACCAACTAAGCCAACCAATTGCCGAACCTGTATGATTTACAACAACAAAATCGCCATTAGTTCGTAATTCAAAAGTAATTCCCCTTTCATCATACCAAATATTATTAGTACTTTTGAAAACGTTTCTAGGTATAATCTCAATTACTCTGTCGATATTTGTTAAGCCACTTGCGATAGTTTTTGTTGCGTTATTTCCAAAACTGTTTGTCGCTTCGATTTCATAAACTTTTCTGTATATGTGTTTTCCGTCTATCCACAATTTACCTGTATCAACTTCTTCCGTAGAATAACTGCATTGTGTTTCAAAAGCATTGGCTATCTGCTGATTGATATAGGCTTGTATGTTTGCTAATAATAAATCGGGTGCAAGGCTTCCCACTAAATCACCGACATTTTTATTCGGTAAATCTTCTTCCAAATCTTCTTCGGTCGGGTAAACTTCTATTCCAGAGCCACCACCACCGCCTAAATTATAAGTCTGTCCGCCAACTGAAATTGTGTTTGCAGTTCCCGCAGGTGTTGCTCCAGAATTGACCGCAACGGTGCTAGACTGTAAGGAAATATTTCCCAAAGTATCAACAAGGATTGACCCTGTATAAGTTCCACCGCTTATGATTAAATCTTCTGCGTCATTAAAGCCCGTTGTCAAAGTCAAACTTCCTGTAAGGTTTTTAACATACAGATTGTAAACCTTTGCTCCTGTTCCTTCGTTGTCAAGATAAATTGTAAAACTGTCAGAAGAAGAAGTTCCCGTAAATCCTAAAGTGTCATAAATGACATCGCCCGCTTCCTGCTCCGTATCTGTCGGGATTGTGTACCACTTAACAGAAGTGCAGGCGTTTGTTTTTGAACTTGCTTTCTGTATCTGTCTTAAAATTAATTGTAATTGACTTGATAAATCATTGATAGGTTTTCCAAACTGAAATTCCAATTCATAAGAACCGAAAGCCCAATGTTGCGTTACTGCCAGAATTTGAACAACCGCACTTTTTCCCGAAAAATGAATTGTTATAATATCGCCGACATCGTACTGTTCGCGGAAAATATAAGGGCATTGAACAAGGCCTTTGCCCGATACAGTCAAAGTCTGCCCGTACTGATTAAGCATGGAAAGAGCTTCGGCTTCATACTGTTCTTCCGTTGTCATCTGCGATTGATTGTCATAACTTTCAAAACGGTCTAACCCCGCAGGACTTAACCCGCCGATTTCGTTTTCCCCTTCGTAAATATCGCGGTCTGTTCCTGTTCCTTTTCCTGCAACAAATACCACATTAGAAAAGCTTTCCGAACTGTCCGTAAAAGTTCCGTTTGCAAGGCTTTCAAAATCAGTATCAAATTTTACAACGTCTTTTAAATCGTTGCCCGCGTAAAATTCAAGCGTAAGAATTCCGCCTTCAAATTTTATCCGCCATCCGATTTCCGATTGCGTTGCAATTGTCTGTAAAACTTCGTAAAGGTTAGAAAAACTTTCCTTGCAGGAATATTCTTTTCCGATTGCGTTTGCAACTGTCGGGATCACGTTTACAATCGGCAATTGTCTTTTTGCTTCTGCAACTGTTCCGCATTGGTCTTTAATAAGGTTACGCATTACAAGTTCGCCTTTTGCGGTCATCTGCCAACTATCTGCGTCATTAAGATTTCTTATAACACGTCTTTTGAATAAATATCTTGCGTCATATCCCGTTATAGTTCTAATTTGAGAACCCTTTCCATCTTCGCCGATTGTGTCCTGTATATTCAGAATTTCGCCGAAGTCATAAACACCAT
>DBXD01000002.1 GCA_002309425.1 Cyanobacteria bacterium UBA1221 | reverse complement strand
AATCATTAAAGAAGAAATCTATTAAATAGGAAAAGTATAATAATAGAAGCATACGCCCGCACTGGGTTGCAAATGCCCCAGATTATAATCGAGAAGAACAGTTTTCCCAAACAATATATTATCTAAATAATCAATATGTACAAAAATGGATTCAAAATTCTGATGCAAAATGGAATTTTAATTTAGAAGAAAAAGAAGGAAAGTCATTAAAGCAAACTATAAATAAACTTAAGGAAGAATAATTTTAGGCAAAACATAGTAGCGGTAGTAGGCGGCTTTACGCCGCTCGTTTAAAATATAATTATCTGTTTGACATATACACGTAGTGCAGGTATAATATACTTATGATAAAGAGTTTTGCGGATAAAGAAACGGAACTTATCTATAATCAGAAATTTTCAAAAAAGCTGCCGAATACAATTCAGAAAGTTGCTTTACGAAAACTGATGATGATAGATAATGCAAAGTGCCTTGAAGATTTAAGAGTTCCACCAAGCAATCATCTTGAACAGCTTTCTGGAGACAGAAAAGGTCAGCATTCAATCCGCATAAACGATCAGTGGCGTGTCTGTTTTACAGAAAAAGACGGACACTATTACAATGTTGAAATTGTGGATTACCACTAGGAGTATATTATGTCTGATTTTATCGAAACACCAACAATTGGAGAAATCCTCAGCGAAGAATTTCTTATTCCTCTTGGAATCTCTGCATATAAACTGGCGCAGGCAATAAATGTTCCAACTTCCCGTATTCAGGATATTCTTCATAATCGCAGAAAAATTACGGTAGATACATCTTTGAGACTTGCAAAATTTTTCGGATTATCGGACGGATATTTTATGTCTTTGCAGGATGATATAGATATAAGAAATGCAAAGATGGAATTGGCTCCACAGTTGGAAGAAATAAAGGCATATGCATATGCATAAAAATCACATAACATGTACTTACGACCTGCGGTCGTTTGCATTTATGGAAATTATTTACTAGTGCGCTTACGCGCACGATGCATCAAATCGGATGTCGGGTCAAGCCCGCCACCNNTTAAGTGCGTAGTTACACGGACACCCCACTGGGGTGCTTGGAGAAAAATGAATATAATTTATGTATTTGTAATTATTTTGTTAATTATTGCTATAACAGAAACTGTTTTATCTGGAACATGGAACAAGTATTACTTTCTTCATGGAATTCCTATTTTTTCAAAAGAAATAGAAATTTCAAATATAAATAAAGCCTCTAAGGAAATTCAGAATTTTATAATTACTCTTGATACGTTTCCTGGTTTCTCAAAATATAAAGGAACAATGTTTGATGAAAATACATTTGCATTCAGGAAAAAAATGATTACTGTAAGTTTTTATCGTAATGACTTTGAAAATATTCATGGAACAATTAGTATTAATCCAGAAAGTAGAAAAATTAAAATAAAAGGTTGTCCTGGTTATAGTTTTCTTGTTTTTTTACTTTATTTTATTGTGTTTTTTTTATCAGACTCAGAAAATTTTGTTGCCGTTTTTTTACCAGCATTATTTTTTATTTTGATAATTGGTTTAATATCTTATGCATTTGCCCGTAGAAAATATAATAAATTTGTTGCAAAAATTACAGAATTACTAAATAAATAAATTTTCAATCACCGGTTCAAGCCCGCTGCGGAACAATCAATTGTTCCGAGCCATTATTTTGATGAGCCTAAAAAATGCTGTTGCATTTTTCTTAACGGCTCTTAGATTGTAGGCAGGTACAACCAGTTGTTATGCTCACAGCCGCACTGGGGCGCTTAGAGGAAAAAATGAAAAATAAGATTAAAATAAGTTTGTTTGTATTCTTTATAGTTTCAAATTTTTGCTATGCTTTGCCATTTACACATTATACTTCAGATTTTTTACGGTTAAGAAAAGATGAAAACTTAAAATCTGAAGTTATTACAGTTCTAGAGCCAAACTTAGGAATAGAAATAATTGCGAAAGGAAAAAATGAAACTATAGATGGAATTACAGCTAACTGGGTTAAAGTAAAATGTGCAAATGGTTATATAGGCTGGTGTTTTTCAGGATATTTAAACCCAATAGAAAATGATGTTGCAAGCGTTCTTTCTGAAGAAATTGCTAAAATAAAAGCAGGATCTTATCCAAAACAAAAGGATAATACAAAACAATTAAAAAACATTACATCAATAAATGACTTCATTGGGAAAGAAGGTTATTACATTCAACAACAAAACAGAAGATTTCAAGGACCAGGGAGAGCTCCAGAAATCTTGCAACTTGTTATTGTAAATAAAAAGATTTTTGTTCGAGAAATAGATATTGTAAATAACAAAATAATTACATTAAAAGATATTGAATTTAAATATGACGGAAAAACCTTTGTTCATAATAAATCAAAAATCAAACTAGATGATAACAATCAAATTAATATTTTTTATTTAGAAAACATTCCCGAAAAAGAATGGTTAGGTACTTATGAATATGATGAACCTTATACAAAAGTTCCTAATCTTACTTTTAAACAATTGATTAATCAAACAAGTGACGTTTTAAAAAATTACTCTGGTGTTTATATATATGATTCATTTAAAATAATCGAAAAGAAAAATACAGATATTAATTTAGAAAGTATTAAAAATGCAAATGTAAGAATTTACTATAATGAATCCAAAAAGTGTCTTTCGGTTGATTGCCATGATTTGATTGATATTAATGAGCCAGAAAATGGTGTAGGAAATTGGATATTAGATTTTGTAGAAGTATCAGCTTCGGAACCATTTTTTTGGACATATGGGGAAGGTGTCGGATATTCAGAAGAGAAATTCTGGTTCTATAAAGGAGGAATTGCAATTTCCTACGAATCTTTAGACTTTGACTTTGATGATGATCATAATGTTACAAGTCATAATTACATAAAATATGTGATTTTCTTAAAAAAGAAAAACTAGAATATACACTTATTTAAAATAAAAAAAGCTCCTAGCACTGCTAGAAGCTGGTCTTGCCACAGGTTG
>DBXD01000036.1 GCA_002309425.1 Cyanobacteria bacterium UBA1221 | reverse complement strand
TGTTATGAAAAAATATTTATTATTCTTTTGTCTAATCATCATTCTTTCAATTTTTTTATTTATGCTATCCTGCAGAACTCATAATAATTTGGATAATACAAATTTATTTCTATCAAAAGAAAACATGAAATCTCCAAAGCAGTTCCAAGAAAATACAAACAATCCAGGTAAATATAATAAAACAACTTTCGAACCCCAACAACGTATTTTTTCCAAATTATATGATTTTAGACTTCAGGAATATGGTAAATCCAATTATTACTCCATTGATATTCTTGATAAAAAATATTCATGCCTTTATCATAATTGTTATGATTTTGAATCTTTTAAATACGATAATCAAACAAAAACTTTCTATGTTAATACAATGATGAATTTAATGGATTGCAATGCACATGAAACATATAAATTCAAAAATGAGGAAGGTTATATTAGTCATTTAATATTTAACACTACTACGAGCGACAATAAAGTTTCAGTAAAATGCATTGGTTTTGTTATAAGCACAATAAAGGAAGTCTATAAAAATGGAAAATTTGAAGCAATATACTATGATAATATAAAGATTTATATGCATAAACCGGATACAATAAAAAATCTTAAAGAATTTGAAGACATTTCTCTTGATAAAGAACTACATATTAAAATAATTAAAAGCCTGGCAAATATTCCAGAGGATTAGCTGTATCCCCCTTTTTATGAACCCCAAAATGCAAATGTTCCCCTGTTCCTAATCCTGTATTCCCGCTTAGTGCGATTGTTTGTCCCTGTGATACCCGCATACCTTTTGTCACATATATTTTATTAAGATGTCCGTAGAAACTGCATATACTATTTCCGTGGTCAATTTCTATGTAATTTCCATAACCGTTATACCATTCCGCTTTTACAACAAAGCCATCCGCAACCGCGTAAACCGGAGTATTGGCAAAGGCATTTATATCTATACCGTCGTGAAATCTTTTATCGTGTAAAACAGGATGTATTCTATATCCGTGATAGCTTGTTATTCTGTGTCCTCTGGGAACCGGCATAATCCAATTAGGATGTTCAAGTTCTTTTTTTATTTCGGCATATCCAAGCAGATTATAAATTTCATCCTGTTTATCTGTTGACCCCTCAAATATCGGTAGGTTAGCCTTGTACAGTTTTTGGCGAAAAGCCTTTATATCGGCCTCTAAATCAGGATTATTCTTGCCTTTCTTGCCAATGGCTTTTAATTCATTGTACAACGTCATAACTTGTTCCAGCGCCGATTGTAATTTTCTGTCATAACTTTGCTGAGTTAATCCTTGTGATGTACCTGCTAATGTGTTTCGGGTTATACCGGTGATATCCTGTTTGTATTTGTTGTTAAAGTCTAACAGGTAATTTGCGTAACCGTTTAGCTTATTTAATTCATTATTAATATATGTATCGTAATCTTTTGACATATTTTTGCATCCTTTTTTGTTATGTGTTTTTTCTCAAAGTGAATTTTCAAGAAAAAGCCGGAAAACAACCATCCGAGAAATTTAATTTTCCGGCTGATAAGAAGTAGAATTTATGAACTAATCAAACAGCAAGTAAATTTATGAACACTCAATGATTGTTTCCAAATCCAGTCCCGCTTCGGAAGTTATCTGAACAAGATTTTCAAATTCAAATGCAATATCAATTTCTTTTACAAATTCCTGTGCGGTTTTTGAAAATGAACTGATATCACGCACTCCCGAACACATTTGTTCGTTTATTACAATGCCGTTATTTCCCAAATCCATATGAGTTGAGGGATTTGAGGTAAAGAACATTTCAATATAGTCAATAACTTCGTCACTGAATTCTTCGGCTGCTTTTGGTGCAGCCTTTATATCGTGTACCGAAAAAGTTATTGGCAGACTGTACTGAACCCTTATGTATTCTGCCCCGTCCGAGAAAAATCGTTCAAACCTGTTGTTTAAACGTGTTCTTATTCCCGATTTCAGACATACATACGGGTAAGAGGGTTTGTCTATTTTTAAGCGTTCACGAAATATTTTCCCCTCTAATTCCGGGTACTGCTCAACTATTTTGTCATTGAAGTAATTAAATAATTCATTTTTAAATTCATATGTTTTCATCTGTTTTCACCAAATATCCTTTGTAATAGTTAAGAAACGGCATTTTGTAAAATTCTGTGTGCCGAATTTCAAACCAGCCGTTTCTTTCGTGTTCGGTATCATCTATGTAAACCCTTTCCCCCGCTGTGATTTTTGATTTCGTGTAAAGAATGAGATTTATGCTGATGTCATTCCCCATAGGTGTTCCGAGTAACTTTTCTCCGTCAACCGGTTCTAAAAAGGCTTTAATAATCCTTTTCTTGTCCCACGAAACCTCATCTCCCGCACCGGCAGACATGACGGCTTTTTCATAGATATCACAACTTTTTGTCATAAAAAACTCTATCATAGCTAAAATACCTCTTTAAATTTTTCAGGTTCTATGTCAAACCCTTTCCTCAGCCAGCCGTCAAGATACAACGCAGATTGCTCAGACAGTCCTAAGGCGGATTTTGCGCCATTGAAACTGATTGAAGCTCCGCCTAATGACAAAGACTGTACTCCGTCAGGGATATCTTCAAAAGAATTATTCTCTTGTTTCAGTAAAGACAGAGCCTCCTCGAATACGGCTTTTGCAACATCGTCAGGAAGTTCAAGCAATTTACCTTTATAATATCTGGGGAAAAGGTCAGCCTGATTGTCTGCGGCTTTTGTACCGATGAACGGAAGTTTGCTGATTTTGTTTTTTGCGGTTGTGATTGCTGCAAGCTTTTTTGTATTGTCCTGTTCAAACCAGATATCTGAGGACAATCTTGCTGAAAAATATTCGTTTGCACTGTTTGTATCTATATTCATTCAATTACCTCCGTTTTTTCTTCTGTTTTTTGTTCCGGTACATAATTTTCATTGTCCCAGTTAATTTCAACTTTTGAATTTTTGACTCCGGCAAAAGCAAGCGCACATTCAACGGTTTTTTCTATTGCATTCGACAGAGATACCATTCTGATATCTTTTATTTTTGCAACCGAAGAAGCCAGGATTGTTTTCAGACTTTCGCCGGACATATTTGCGGAAACGTCAATCCCATAGGCTTGCGGCGGTGTTTTTGTGAGTATATAGAAGAATTGCATCAGAGTATCAATGTGGGTTTTAATTGATTCTGATTGCAAATCTGCCGTAATATATTCGGGTTTTTGACCGTCTTTCCCCATTGTTATGAAATCGCTGTTCGGGAAATGCCTTTCTCCGGTCAGCGGATTAAGTTCGGTGTTTTCAATACTGCCTGCAAGTTTCGGGTTTGCGTGTCGGTTAATTATTTTTGAATTTTGAGAAACCGTCAGCATAATCTCTTCGACAAGACTTTCACAGGATTTATAGTCGCTTTCCCCGTAAAAAGTATCGCTTTCTGTGGTGTTCTTTACGTGGAACAAAATAAAATCGTTCCATTTTGCCGAGAAGTCGTCAATATCTTTTAACCCGAATTCTTCAATGTTTTTTACCCTGTTTGCTAAAATGCCGTTTGATATCTGCCAAACTTCATTTTCAACATAGCCTTTGTGGATTTTTTCAATATGCTTGTATAAAATGCCGTTGTGAACAATATCATACATAAGAATGTGTCCGGAAAGTTCGTTTAAATTTCCGTTTTCGCAGACAGGGAACCAGCAATCAGGACAGACTGAAAAGATTTTAACATTATTATTTACGCAAGCGACTTTAAACAGGGCATCGCCAAATCTTGAATTATCAACACAAACTTCTTTAAGAACAGAAATAAAATTGTTATCTTTAGAAATTTTATTCCATAAATCTTGATTGTTTGGGTCTGTAATAATTTCCACCCCGTTATTTGTGGTCAAAAATTTGTAAAAGTCAGTCATACTTTTAAAGAGATTAACTTCAATAAGGGTTTGAGCAGTTGTGTTTTGCAGAGGGTAGCGTCTTATGAGTTTGTTAATTACCCCTCTAAAAGGCCTTGAAAACTCGCTTCGGTAGAGTTCTCGGTACCGTTCGTAGTTTTGAAGGCGTTTTGTGTCCTCGCTTTGCCATTTCAGTTTTCTGAAATTAGCATCGGTTTCAAATGATGTAAGCATTAAATTCTCCTTATTTTAAAATACGTACAACAAAAAATGCCGGCTGATTGCCGACAAAATCAAAATCTTTTATTTGTAAGTTTTTTACAGTTTAATTGCTCTTTTTATATCCTCTGCGGACAAGAACATCGTCAAATACATCCCGCATAATGTTTTCTACGTGTTCACGATTTGGAAACATTGTCTGTCTTGAAATTTCATCCAAAATTTCAGATTTTACATCTGTTTTAATCTGATTAGAAGTTTGCTGTAATGCACTCTGCATCATCTCTGTCTGAGCTTCATCAGATATAAATTTAAATTCATTTAAATCTTTTATTGAGCCTTTTGAGTTGGGAATTTGTGTAACCTCTGAGTCGTGCATAGCCTTTTTCATCGTCTCCATTACGTCTATTGCGTTATATACGTCAGCAGAGTTAATTTTTCCCATGGGTTTGCCGTTATCATCAGGTATCGCAAAAAATGTTCTGAAAATCTTTCTGAACGATTGCCATTTTTCATCTTTACTTAAATCTTTTTTGCCGGATTGTGTGTGTTGAGTTTTGGGTGTCGGAGCAATTAAATTAGTTTGCTTCGGTTCAATGTCGTGGGGAATAAACGTAAATTCGCCGTCTTTATCTATAAAATTTGCCGGAGTTAAATCTTTAAAATCGCCGGTGTAAGTTTCCCGTATTCTTTCGAAGAATTTCCTTTTATGGTATTCTCCCATTTTTTCTAATGTTTCTTTGGGCAATCTTTCGTGCTCTAAGCGTTTTTTTAGTTCTTCAATTTCTTCCTCGCTGAACAAATCCGCCGCAAGACCTGTTGGAAAACCTTGCTTTTTACCTAAATCTTTTGAATTTTTGTTAATGATTTTATCCGAGTCGAAATATGTAGGTAATTTTTTGGGCTTAGTTGGAAAAGTTATTTTTTGTTTATTTCCTTTCTTATCCTTAACCTCAACCAAATGTGAACCGTCTGAATCATCAGGCAGTCCTGTAATTTCTGAAACATCATAATCTGCAAATTTACCTAAATATTCTTCTATATTTGTTCCAAAGCCATCTTTACCTTTATTTTTACCATTACTGCTCAGGTAATTATCCAAACCGCCATGACCTAATAAGTGGGATGCTGCTAACATTCCCGAATACGTTATATGTATGCCATTAATATACTTACCTGTATATTTTGGGGCAAATGGCTTGATATACCCCCACTGCTTTTGTGTGAATATGTACATTGCATTTTCTTGCGCTTTTGGATTGTTCAAGAAATCATTTACAGAATAGACTCCGTCTTTTCCAATAAATTTACCGGTCCAATCATTATTGTAATCAGATAATGATTTTATATTTTTTTTATAATATCCTGCATCAACTAATGCACTTTCACCCATTTGGTATTTACCTTTATAACCGGTTTTATTCTCTGCTTGGTAGTTACCACTTGACTCTCTTTGTCCGATTGCATCAAAATAAAGTTGTAAGTTTTTTCCCATAGTTTTCTCCTTTCATTTTTAATAATATTTATAAAGTCTTTACACAAAATTGCAAATTTTATATAATATTATTATGAAAAATTTTTATATATTATTAATATTTACGGTATTTGTAACCATATTGGCGCTTAGCATTTATTTAATTACACATCCACATGTCCAAGAGCCAAAGAACCTACCTGACGGCTCATTAGAATTTACATTTTTTGATAAAAATTATTCACATACTAAAGCTCGCAAGATTTTCTATATTCATACCCTCAAAAATAAAGGTTTAAAAGAGAGCCAAATCAAGGAATTATCCAAAATCATTCCTTCATACATTCATGCATTCTTTATAGACATGAACAATGATGGGCAGAAAGATATTATAGGAGTAGAAAAAGATTGTATATATCATAGATTTTTTTTGACAATTCTTGTTAAAGATAAGAAAAACTATAAAAGTGGACACGATTTTATTATAAATGGTGATTTCGGCAGATTATATGTATTAAAATCATCAACAAACGGATACAAAGATATTAGAGCTTATGGTATCTATAAAGAACACGGTGAAGATTGTATATTTAGATATAACAGAGATGATGGCGCATATGACTTTAGTGCCTGTAATCACCCCAATAAAGAAATAAATTAAAAAATACGTTTTTATTAAATTGATTGTTATGACTTGTATAATTATTTATAGTAATGTAGGGTGGGTAAAGCATATGCGTACCCACCAAGATATTTTATAAATGGTGGGCAATTCATTTTTGCCCACCCTACGTGCTGCAGATGTCCCTGCAATACCGCTATCTTCCGCGAATATTACTCATTTTGTTGTTCAAGAATATCTTTTACTCTTTTTTCAAAAGTGAGACCTTCTTCTTGTGTAAAAGTTTTTATATCCGCAAGTGAAATCCAAAATCCGGCTTTTCGGCTTTTGTCAAGCAGGCGGATAAAATATTCGGTTACACGTTTTTCTATATCTAAAACAGATTTTTTAGGAGATTTGATAAACTCAAGGAGTTTTCGTTTGTACTCGTACATATTTTGTCTGCCCACTCCGGAAGAATCAGAGTGAGCATCTCCGTAAAATTTCCGAGATTTTCCTCCATAAATTTCAGACTAACCAGTCTGTAATCGCTGTATCCGGCAGATTGCCAGTGCTTTTCCCATTCTGCATTGTCCAATTTTTTGCCGTCAATACACAAATGTTCTTTATTTAATACAAGTTCCGTAACATACTCGTTATCATCTCTGTTCATAGTTTCTTTTGCTGCGGAATAAATTTGTTCAGTAAGTTTTCCGTTCAGGTCTTTTCCGTCTTTAACCAAGGTTAATAACGCTAAGACGGGGTACAATTTTTCTTCAACAATTGCACCGAGTTTTTTCATATCGGCAAAATAAAGTTTTTCCGTTGCATAATGATGCCCGTTCAAATCACATTCAATCATAATTTTCTCCTTTTATTTTAAATTTGAGTACAACAAAAAATGCCGGCTGATTGCCGACAAAATCAAAATCTTTTATTTGTAATTCTATTTACAGTAATGTAGGGTGGGTAAAGCATATGCGTACCCACCAGGATATTTTATAAATGGTGGGCAATTCATTTTTGCCCACCCTACGTGCTATGTTCAAGTTTTGTATCACAATTTTCCAATTATACAATCTTTAAATATGTATATAAATGCTGAAATAATTGCTGTTAAAACAAGATAATATCCAAACAACATTTTACCGTTATTTTGGGGTTTTCTAATTTTAAACCACAATATTAAACATAAAAAACATAAAGTTAAACCAAGTAACTGTGACTTTTTATAAAAATGAATCCAATCATCCGAGGAATATGCTATTAGAACTTTGGGCATATATAAATATACAATATAATCAATCAATCCAAAGAAAATCAATGTTACGTATGCTAATAATTTATTTGTCCTGTATTTATCAAAAAGTTTGAAGATAATATTAGAATCATCAACGTACTCGTATATGGCAGGATAAACAATTAATTTTATTGGTAAAAGCACTAAATAGGTTAAAATTGCAGTACCGGAACATATGACAATAATCGCTGGAAATACGTTGTCGTATAATGCACTAAAAATTAAACCCGCAATAATTGCGGCTAAAATTGCCGCTATTATCGGAATAACATTGAATATCATTATTATATTTATAATTATAAAATATATAATGTCTTTTAAATTTTTCATAGTTAATAGCTTGTATTTCTTGGAAATACTTTGAAATCATTGTAATATGGATGAGTTTCAAGGTCAATATTTTTATTATAATCAGTAATGTAGGGTGGGTAAAGCATATGCGTACCCACCAAGATATTTTATAAATGGTGGGCAATTCATTTTTGCCCACCCTACGTGCTGATATATTTTGCATTTCAGATAATTGATTTTTTATTTGATTTACATTATTGTATAGTAATGTAGAGTGGGTAAAGCATATGCGTACCCACCAGGATATTTTATAAATGGTGGGCAATTCATTTTTGCCCACCCTACGTGCTAATCCAAAATTATAAAACTTATGAATAAGAATGGAGAATTGTGTTAATATGAAGAAATTTATTTTACTATTTATAATTTTAGTGATAAGTGTATTTGGTTTTAATAAATTTATTTTAGATACTAGAGGTAATAACCCTCAATACGTTCAAGAAATTAATCAGGTAATTGCAACACAAACTCCTATAATAAAGAAAAATATTGACGGAATAGAACAAGAAATTAAAGCAGAATCTGACCCGAATGTCAAACAAGTTATAATTGAGCAAGGTGTAAACGAAGAATTATTTAAATTCTATATGGAATTGATTAATATGACAAATAAATATGTGAAAATAAATAAACCCATGCCAATAACGGATTGGCATGGGGATTTGCAAAAATATATCAATCCGACTTTAAAGAAGTATAAAGTTGATACCTCTAAAATTGATGAGTTATTAAAATATGCCTATGAAAAAGAGGAATATCTTTATAAGACATATTCTATTACAAATCAGTAAGGTATTTTCTTGGATTTACTGGAACATTGTCTTCTCTTATTGTTAAATGTAAATGCGGTCCGGTTGATATACCAGTATTGCCGGATTCGCCTATAACCTGTCCTGCAGAAACTTTATCTCCTACTTTTACATAAAATTTACTTAGATGTCCATATTCACTTACAACATGCTTGTTATTTATAATTCCGTGATCAACGAAAATGCCAGTGCCGTATCCTCGCATTCCTGAACGAGCCGCAGTTACCGTGCCAGCAGCTATCACTTTAACAGGGGTACCTTCATCTACAGCAATATCTATACCTGAATGGCCTGAACTTGCCCCCTTTGTTGGTGGAGTTCTATATCCAAATTCACTTGTTATTTTACCGGACACAGGTTTTGTATAAGTTTCAAATTTTTCTTCATTATTATTTTTAATTTGCTCTGTCACTTTATCAAATTTTTTTGATTTTTTAATTATATTTAAATTATTTAAAGTTTGAGAAATTTTTATTATAAAAGCTTTTAATTCACCAATTTTATATTCCCAATAGTTTATTCCTCTAATTGTACTGTCTGAAGTAGAATTATTTTTGTATTCATTTATTGAAATTTGAGCTTTAATAACTTCTTGTTTATTATTTTCCAACGCTTGCTTAACTTCTTGAATTTTTTCAACATCAAGAGGTTTAAGGTATTCTGGATTGATTGTATATTCTACTTGTTCAATAGTATCCAATTCATTATCTATAATTTCAATACTTTTATCACACTCAGCTTCAAGACACCTTAAATCACCTTTCAGTTTTTCAAATTCAAGTTCAAGATCTTTTTGTTCTTGGATTTTATCTCTGCGCTGCTGGATTGGGTCTGATGATGGGTATTTTTTACGTTCTATCCAACACTTGCAATTAGGGTGTGGTTTATCAGGTATAGTGTTTGCATCATCAAATGTTTTTCCGTCGAGTGCCTGACATTTTTCACACGCTCCGGGTTCTGAGTGCCACTCAAAATAATAATCATTTAAATTTACATTTCCGTATAATGTTTTTGTATTTTCTTCGGTTGTCATTATTTTTCCTCCTCAGTTAAGTTTTCTGCTACCTCGTCTACAAATTCATTTGTATCAATTTGGCTATCATCCTTTGTTTCCCATACTGCATTATTTGAAGCTCCCATTTGGATATACTTTTTTATCACCTCTAACGGATAATATTCCAATGTTGACTGTAACATTGCATATGTCTTATCCCCGAAATCAGAGTCTTCTTCAAGTCGGATTTGTTCTTCAAGTACAGTTTCTTTCTTGTATCCCGTTAACAAATTCAACCCTGTTTGAAAGTCTTTTATTGCCTGTTCTTGTCCGACTGATTTTATGTGTTCTCGGATAAATTCCGCAAGCTCTGTATAAATCTTGTGTTCATTTGCTGTTTCATACAGTTCGGGGTCAATCTTTTCCATATCCTTTGCTTTTTTGTAAAGTATTTCATTCCTGAGTTTTTC
>DBXD01000065.1:564-4531 GCA_002309425.1 Cyanobacteria bacterium UBA1221 | reverse complement strand
GTTGCCTTTTCTCAGGCAAGCAGGGCTTATACATTTGATGCAAATCTTGACACTCTGCGCAAAAAGGGCAAAATTACCATAGGCGAGCAGGAATACATTTTTGACAGAGAAACGAAACTATACAAGACAGAACTTGACGGGGTTAAATTTGAGGCTGAATCCTTAACAGATTTGCAGATTAAATTAAGCAAATACAATCTTGGAGAAAGAATTAAAGAAGATTTTGCAAGCGGAACTCCGACAAGCGTTATTGATGAGAGGACAGTAATAACAAAAGTGTCAGAGGATGAATATGTAGCGCTTGGGGTTGACGTAAACGGCAAAATGCGTATAGAAAACGGTAAATCCGTACAGGAAGTTTTGGATAAACTTATGCCTGATACAGGAGATGACGATTTATTCAGGTATAAAACTTTTGGAGATAAAACTTTAAAATACGGCGTTACCAAAGACAAAAGCGGAAAAACCGTAAAGGTCAATACGGATATTGACTGTGCTTTTTCTGCAGAAATAACAGATAATGTCAGCAACTTTGATATACTTTGTATGTTGGGTGAAACTGACGGTAACACGACAGCCTTTACTCCGGCAATGAGAGCGAGCCGAAATATAACAAAACTGGAAACCATTCAGAGTAACGTTTCCGGTATTGATGTAAACGTCTATGAAAAAGGTGACGAGATAGTAATAGCGGTAAACGGCTGGCATAATACCGTGCAGGACGGGATATCCGGTGCGCAGACGTTTCTGACGAATAAGCATGAAATCCCAATCGGACAGGATGGGGTAATTTTAAATCCGCAATTAATTCATTTAAATAAAATATATGAAAAGTATAAAGAGCATTGTGAAAAGACAGGGAAGAAGCTGACCGTTGCGGGATATTCTCTTGGCGGAGCACTCACAAGGTATCTGGCAAACGACCATATGGAAGATGAAACGACTCAATTCAAATCGTTTAATGCTCTTGGTACCGGCAACAGAGAAGGCAGAGAAATCGATTCCTATTGTATAGAGGGCGATAATTTCAGTAACGGGGACAAATTTAATGCTACCCCTGAATCAAAAATACTAAAATCGAAATACAAGAAACCACACGATTTAGAAGCATTCTTATTTACGGAACCCGAAAGAAAGACCCAACCGAAGCACGATGGCTCGGAAAAATACACAGAGCTTCTGGTTCGTCTGGAAAAAGCAGGCTCAAGAGAAGAGTTTGTCGCAATAGTTGATGAAATGATAAAAATGCCTGACGGGCAGGAAAAAACTGCTTTGAAGAAGGCTTACAGTGAAAGATACAGTGAATGGCAGCAAAGTTTACGTAAGGAAGAAAAGCCGGAAGCTGCCACTCAGCACCCTGCTGTATACGCACAACTTGGCGAGGAGGAAGTACCTCCGGAAAACCGAACAACAGAAGGTGTCCCGGAAAGCAAACCGGAAGAGACAAAAGATTATGAGGCTCCAAAAACCGGATTTGTTGAGTCCGAATTGGAGCAAGAGGTTATGTCAGGTCATTCCGAAGAAGAATCTTCCGAAGTCAGACAGGAATACGCCCCAGCTGAGGCTCCTGTACTTCAATTAAAGGAAAACAAGCCCGTAACACCGGAAGAAGCAAAAAGAATGCTGCTTGAAATCGGGTTCCCCGAAGAAGAACTTAGCGAAGTTGATTTTAATAATGCAAATCTCCTAAAAAATATTACTGCATACTACGTTGCAACTAAGTCTGATCTCTATGAAATAAAAGTTTTGGATTTAACGGGCAATAGTGAAAAAATTAAAGAAAACAGGAAAGAAATTTTGGAAGAAATACTGAAAGACTATAGTGATGATGAAGAATTTGTCGCAACTATGAAATTTTTGAATGAGGATAATATCAATGAATTCAAAAAGTATATTGAAATTGATAGTGAAGAAGATTTAGGTACTATAATGGGGTTATTTCAGGACAAATTATCTTCGGAAATGGCAGAAAAAATAAAATTCCTTCTTCCTATACTAACCGGTAACGGTACAAAAAAAATGTCCGTAGAAAGATTCAAAAATTTCAGGTATGTTAGAGAAGAAGCCCTTCCTTATATAACAACCCGGAGAGCAATATATATAGATGCAATAAATTCACAAATCAGCAATGATTACCAATTTCATATAAATAGCTGGGGTGATTTAGGTCCTGATGAAAACTTAACGGAAGATTTCGCAACACGATATGTAGCAGCAGCAAAACGTTTTGAAGAATTGCATCTGTATAATATTTCCACGTACGGACAATCCGCACAAGATAAGCTTGCCCGTATGGAAGAAGTAATTAAATTTATTGATAAATACAATTTTGATTTTGGTGGAACCGAAGAAAATAAAATTAGTCCGAAGTTCATTGAAAGAATCATTCATAAAAGTGAAGAGTATATTAAAGATTTGCAAAAACTCTATGATAATCTGACCCCCGAGGCAAAAAGCTTTTGCTTATATAATTTACCAAAAGAAGGCAAGATGTCTGAAGAATATGCTGAATTATATAACGCAATAGCCGGAATATCAAAAAATAGCGGAATTATAGAGTATTTTGAAAATAATGGCATAGAAGATGTCACCGGCTTTACAAAACTTGTGAAACTATATGAGGATACCGGAGTATTCGATAGTTATGACTTCATAAACAAATATTTTAATGTTAAGAATAATGATTATACCGGCTATGCAAGACTCCTGACAGAGATAAAAGAGGTATTGGATGAACAAACTTACAAACAATTCTTAGATTACAGTAACTGGTCTAATATTCTTAAAGATGCAAATACAGATGTAAAAGTAGCACTGGACAGAGTGAAGTTAATAAAAGAGAAAAATATAAAACTGACAAGAGATGAGATGGAAAATATAATCCTTGCAGCGGAAACTCCTTTTTTAATGAATAAAGTTATATTATTAAAAGAATACGGATTCGATATTGATTATACTACTGCGAGGGATGTGCTTGATCCTGACCAAAAAGACCGCTATGACTTTATGTTCTTTGAGGGGCTTGATAATTTTTTGACAGCTAATTACGGCGGAGATGACCTCGATATAAATATTTTACGCCAAATCGGAATAAAATTCAATCCGGAAAAAAGTGAGTTGCTGAACAAATATACAACTAATCCCCACGTGTACATAGAAAGACTGTGTGAGTTCTTAACAATACCGGAAGCAAGAGCTTTCCTGAAAGAATTTTGGGATGAAAGCAGTGATGAATATACCAAAAGAGAACTCTTAGATATAGCCAAATATGTAGACGAAGAAACTAAAAATGTAGCGAGATTCTTGTATTCAAATAGAAAAGAACTTCAACTTAAAATAACTATCCCCAAGTTACTTGAGAATTCATGTACAGAAGCATTTACTCTTGCCGAAAGATTGATAAATGATAAAGAAATTAATTTCCCGAAAGATTATATCCCTGCCATTTTGGGCAGCATAACAAATGAGGCTGCGGCAAAGTTAGGCGAAAAACTTTGTACGGATAAAAAACTCAATTTCCCGAAAGATAAAATAGCAGAGATTTTGACCAAGACAAATCCTTTCAATATAAGCCTTGCAGAAAGATTGTGCACGGATAAAGAACTCAATTTCCCGAAAGATGATATCCCTGACATTTTAGGTAGCATAAGAAATGAGGCTGCGGCAAAGTTAGGCGAAAAACTCTGTACGGATAAAGAACTTAATTTCCCAAAAGATAAAATAGCCAATATTCTAAATAAAACAAATCAGGCTAACCTGAGCTTTGCGGAAAGATTATGTACAGATAAAAAACTCAATTTCCCGATAGATAATATCCCTGACATTTTGGGTAGCATAACAAATGAGCATGCGGCAAAGTTAGGCGAAAAGCTTTGTACGGATGAAAAACTCAATTTCCCGAAAGATAAAATAGCAGAGATTTTGGCCAAGACAAATCCTTTCAATATAAGCCTTGCAGAAAGATTGT
>DBXD01000065.1:0-487 GCA_002309425.1 Cyanobacteria bacterium UBA1221 | reverse complement strand
AATTTCCCGATAGATAAAATAGCAGAAATTGTGTCCAAAACACATTCAGGCAATATAAACCTTGCGGAAAGATTGTGTACGGATAAAGAACTCAATTTCCCGATAGATAATATTGCCGGGATTTTGAGCGGGATAAATTCTTTAAATATAAGCCTTGCAGAAAGATTATGTACGGATAAAGAACTGAATTTCCCGCCGGATAAGATTGCAGACCTTCTTGGACATACCACAGACAAAAACCTGGCTCTGATAGAAAAACTTGTAAATGACAAAGAGTTTCCGATTGATAAACTTGAAGTAATTGCAGGATATACATATGACAACAGAAACAATGAAGTCGAAAAAGTAGAAAAAACAATAGCGACACCCGAACTTAGAACCTGGTTATACAAAAATCTGGATAACGGTCTGGATATGGCAACTATCGTAAACTTAACCGCAACCCAAAAGACATTATTGAGCGAAAAGAGCAGCAAAAAAAGAGTAA